>JAYTGR010000964.1:0-1005 GCA_043733205.1 Chthonomonadaceae bacterium | reverse complement strand
CGTCAAGCCGAAGAGAGCGAAGCATTAAGGCGCATCGGGGAGGCCGAGAAGTAGGTGAGGAGGGCGACAGTCAGGCCGGGAGTGCGATCGCTGCACTCCAGGCCTGTTGCTTTACGACTGAACGGTTGTGGGCTTACTTCCTGCGTCGTTTGAGGAACAGACCGCCAGAGAGGCCGAGACCTGCGAGGAGGGCGATGCTGCCGGGCTCGGGAGTCGAAGGTGCGCCTGCCGCGCCTACACGCAGGGTAAAAACGCCCTGGGACGAGGTATTAACCGAGAAGGCGGTCACCGACACGGATTGCCCGCCGACAAGAAAACTGGACGCGCCGCCGTAGGAGAGCAGGCCGGACCCTGCGCTGTAGTTGGCAATCTGCGTACCGTTCGCAGGGACAAAGAACGGGTTGGCCGCCGCCGTATCGCGCGCCACATCGAGGTCTGCCGGCCGGCCACCGCCGCCAGAGGGGTTGTAGGAGGCGCCTGTGCTGTTGAGGAAGAGTTCGAGACCGCCGAAGGCACCGGGATTAGCGATGCTGTCCGTGTAAGTAAAGACGTTATCGCCGGTACTGAGGGGAATGGAAATGCCCTTGCCATAATTAGTGCCGTTTAAGGTCAAGGTCAGAGTTCCGTATCCACTGGTGTTGTTGGTCGTGTACTGGTAGGTGCCGTTGCTATTGTCCGCGCCTGTCGCGGTGTTAGAGGTCAGCAGTGCGCCGACCAGAGTCTGCTGTGCCCGCGCCGGCAGAGTCAGACCGACGATAGCGACGCCGAGCGCGAAGACTGCCGAAGCTTTTGAAATACGATCGAGAGAGAACATAGAAGAGACATACCTTTCAAGAGAGTGAGAGTAAATAGTGTAGCTGAGTCTGAACGGGAGGTCAAAGCCTTCATGACATGCATGTATCCGGCTTCAAGTCTGCCCGTTTGTCTCAACCAGTCCCATTATACAGATCTACCGTGACAGCATCGTAACAGGAATCGTGACAAGCCCGTGATCTGGGATGTAAC
>JAYTGR010000963.1:0-1004 GCA_043733205.1 Chthonomonadaceae bacterium | reverse complement strand
TGCGGTCGCAGTTCAATCAGCATGAGATGACCGTGCGCCAGATTATCGGCCACATGATACAGAATACCATCTACAAGCACGGACAGTTTGCAACGCTCTTTTTTGCCCAGGGGCTCGACGGGAAAGAGCCCTATGCTGCACCCTTTCCCAACCCGATCTACGAGGAGATTTTCGGCCCCTTTCCTCCGGACGGCAAGCGCTGACAGCCATAGGGTACAGATGAACAAGCATCAGGTGCGTTTGAACTGCTTGTCGAGCTCATGAAACGGCAGCATGACGACGATGGGCCTGCCGTGCGGACACAGATAGGGATTCTCCGTCTCCGCCAGCTGTTCCAGGAGGCCCTGCATCTCTTCGATGGTCAGGGGATCCCCGGCTTTCACGGCCATTTTGCAGGCGTTGGTGATGGTGACATGATCCTGCTGGACTAAGAGGCGGCGCGAAATGGTCTGATGCACCAGTTCGTCCACCATGTCCCGCAGGATCTGTTCGTAAGGCTTCTTCACCAGGACGGCAGGAATCGAGCGCACCACGAAGCTCTCGCCGCCGAACGCTTCGATCTCCCAGCCGGACGCGGCAAACGCAGGCAGATGCTCCGCCAGCAGGAGGGCCTCGCGCCGACTGAGCCCCAGCGTCAGCGGGAGCGCCAGGTGCTGCACGGGAATTCCGTTCGAGAACCGTTTCACCGTCAGACGCTCATAGAGCACCCGTTCGTGCGCCACATGCTGATCGACCACGGCGATACCGTCCGGTGTCAGGGCGATGATGTAGGTGTTGCGGGCCTGCCCAAGCACTTGAAACTGCCGCAGCTGTTCGGCAAACGGCTTCGGCCGGGGCCGTTCCTGAAGAACCTCCTCCGCTGAGACAACGGCGGCGCTTGTAGGTGCCACCGAGCGCTCGAAGGGCGCGACAGACTGGGCCTCTTCACCCGGCTGATCGTCCGGAGCTGCACAGGCGTTCCTTAGGACTTCTCCCTCGATAGAAGAACGGGGCGTTTCCTGCGG
>JAYTGR010000962.1:0-3005 GCA_043733205.1 Chthonomonadaceae bacterium | reverse complement strand
CGTCGTAGTTGACGTTTAGAACCGATCCGAGGTTTGTATCCCCTCCTGCCAGTCGCCTGACCAGATAGATCTGGCACGCGGTCGTTGTGTTGCCTGGTGTAAAGTAGAGCGCGTAGCAGTTGATGGTGTTCCACGTCGCAGGGTTTGCGATCACACGGAACGCCGGAATGAGATACTGCGTCGAAGCTCCGGCCTGTGTGCCTGCCACACGGACAGAGAAAGCCCACGAGGTCTTGCCGGTGTTGGTGTCGGCGGTCGTCTCGTAGACCATGAGATTTCCTGCCGTTGTGCTTTGCAGGACATTAGGAGACGACCTGGCGGAGGCTCCTGTGTTGACAACACTGTGACCGGTCGGGATTACCCAGCCGGTCACAGTGCTTGTCGGAGCGGTCACGCCGTCGAAGTTTTGAACATCTACGGGTGTCGGCACGGTTTATTCTCCTGCGAGTGGTGGGTTAATCATCCGCGACGCGTTGGCCGCCCCGATCTGCGGATTGAGGGCCGCCGCCGCCTTCGCGTCAACAAACAGGTTTGAGAGCAGATTGACCCCGCCGAGTTCAAAGCCCGCCGTAGATCCGCCGATCTGGATGCCTATCTTGTAGATGCCGTACAGCGGCGCGTCGTCGCTCTCCTGCCAGCAGGCCTGCCACTGTCCGCCCATTGCGTCTACATTGGCGGCGAACTTGGGGCTGATCGTCACGCCGCCGCCGAACGGGGCAGGCGTCTTGATCGTGGGCGAGAAGTAGTAACCTATTTTGAGTGCCATGAGAGAATTCCCCTTCTGTCTTTCCGTAATTCAGTAGCCGAACAGATTGGTAAACTGGAGGCGCGTAGCCGCGTGATTGTCCAGCTGAGCAATAGCGGCATCGACCGTAGCCGCGTCTTTGCCGTCACTGACGAGGAACGCCCGTAGGTCGTCGTTTGTGGCGTCCCCGAATGCGCGTGCGTTCAGGAGCCTATTGACTATCGTTGCTGGTGCTTCCATTTCCTGCCTCTTTCTGTGTACAATGGTTCCAGGAGAACCCGCACATGATGAAAACTATTTTCGCTCTCACACTGCTCGCTCTGCCGTCTCTGACCGTAGCGCAGGGTGTACGCTACGCAGTCCAGAACCGCACAGGAGGCCTGGGAGGGGCTACCTACCCGGTGACGACACCCGTAACCTTCTCTGCTCTCTCCATCACCCTTCTGTTTGCCGACAGCACCACCCAGACGGACGCCATGCCCGGAACAGTCGCTGTCAGCGCGTTTAAGAACTCTGCGGTCTATCCGCTCATCGATCCGGTTCACGGCGCAATCACGACCGCGACGATCTCCGGTATCTTCTCCACGGTGAATTGGCAGGAGAGCCCGACGTTCGCAGGCGCGAAGACCGCCGTAACCGTCTCGAACCCCTTCTCTGCGTCCGTGGTGGGCGGCGTGTTCAGGTTCGCCTACATTGACGGCACAGACACCACTTCCGGCCTCTCGTACCACGCAGGGAACCTCTCTTCCGGTCCTTCCACACTGCCTGTCACGCCGGAGCCCGGAGCGGCTGTTCTGCTGATAAGCGCAGGTATTGCCGCCGCCTTGTGCGCGCGCCGTCGCCGTCGTCACTGTTCGGTCAGTTCCGATATACCCTTGTGACCGTCACTTCGCCTGCAGGTAGATCGATCCGAACGCGACCGCCGCTGTGCCGCTGCTTGCGGTGCCTACGATCCGCAGCAGGACGTTCGACGCCTTCGCCGCTCCCACAAGCGTCACCCATCCGCTGTCTACCCTGCCCGCCGCGAAGACCAGGTGCGGGCCGGTGCCGCCGTCGAGGTAGTTCCACGTCGTGCCGTTGTCGATGCTGTACTGCCCGGCCATCGTCGGCGCGTTGAACGGGACGCTCGTCGCCGCCTGCGTCATGAGCACCAGCCGGATCTGTGTCGCGTTCGTCAGATCGGGGTAAGCGCGGTTCGCGTCGGTGCCGTTGAACTCCGTCAGCGTCGAGGGCACCGTCCATGAGATCGCAGACCCGCTGGAGGTGATCGGCAGCACGGTGATCGGGATCGAGGGCGCGGCAGTCGCGACGCCTGTTCCGATCCCTGCCCGCTGGATTGCGCCGCCGCTGTAGACGCTCTGCTGGAGAGTGTCGGCCCGCAGCCATGCCAAACCCTCCGCGACGCTTGTGGGATCGGCTGTCACCGAAGGCGGATAGATCTGCCGATACGCGACGCCCTCCCAGTCGAAGGAGCAGAAACCGTTAACCGCCCGGAACTTGACCGAAGTCGGGGGCACATCGGTGGGAATGCCCGGCTCGCCCGTGTATCGTACCAGCAGTCCGCCCCGCATCAGCAGGACGCCCGACGTATCAACCGAAGTGATGTTCCCGCCAGATGTTACGCAGCTGCCCAGCAGACAGGAGAGCGTTCCGGGCGGCGTGAGCGTCGTCAGCGCGAGAAGCGCACCGGTCTGCTGCAGCCAGATCCAGACACGCGCTGTGTTGTCAGGAACAGCCAGCGTGGTATCTGCGCTCAGCTGTTTTACCGTCCCGATAAGAGCTTGCCCCTTTTTCACCGTAAGCAGCAGACCGCTTCCCGGTGCGACCAGACCGAGGTCGTTTGAGGTGTCGCTGTGCGGTGTGATGCAGCAGGCGTTTGCCCCACCTTTCGCCGCCAGAATGTCCAGCAGCGTTGCGTGAGGCGATAGAACGAGATCCGTGAAGTTTATCGCCTTCGCAGCGCCGGTTGGTGCGCCTGGTGCGTTGTACGTGCCGGACATCGATGCTGCCAGGTCAAGGAATGTTGTCGGCTGCTGAATCGGCGGGCAGGCCGTCGCCGCAAGAATGTTAGCCATGTGTTATTTTCTCTCTTTGGGGGTGGGCGTCAGTAGGTTTTCCATGTTGAAGCGTCTGGATCCGCTGAATGCATCTCGCCCGGCGCGGTATTGGCCCCGATCATCACTACCAGCACCCATATCTGTTCACCCGATGGCGGCATGACCAGATGGAAAGTGCTGTCCTGCGCGACAAGTGCTGTGCC
>JAYTGR010000961.1:0-20186 GCA_043733205.1 Chthonomonadaceae bacterium | reverse complement strand
CAACCGCGAAGATGCCGATCGGCCCGCAGCCCAGCACCGCGACGGTGCGGCCGACGACCTCTCCGGAGAGCGTCGCATGCACGGCGTTCCCAAGCGGATCCTGAATACAGGCCAACTCCGGAGCGACGGAACGGTCGTTTTTCCAGGCGCTGCCAGCAGGGACGACGACGTAAGGCGCAAAACATCCGTCCACATCGACTCCCAGGATACGGGTGTTCGCGCAGACATGGCGTTCGTTCAGCAGACACTGTTTGCAGTGTCCGCATACCCAGTGGCTCTCCCCACTGACATAGTCGCCCACTATAAGATGCTCGACCTCGCTGCCAACCTCGATGATCTCCCCGGCAAACTCGTGTCCCATGATCCGTGGTGTTTTCACTCTGCCCGCCGACCATCGATCCCAGCTGTAGATATGGTAGTCCGTTCCGCAGATAGAGGTGGCCAGCACGCGCACTTTGATCTGATCGGGACGGGTGATTTGAGCCTCCGGTACGTCTATAATCTCGGCTCCGGGACCGGGTCGGGTCTTGACAATCGCTTTCATGCAGACAGGGTGTCCTTTCGGGATCAAGTTGGTGTCTTCATTATACTCGATTGCAGGACGAGAAGAGCGGGAAGAGCCTGATACGGGAACCCACGCGGCGGTGAAGAGGAGGCTCGGCTGGCAGAGGAGGCAGGCGGGGGCTAGAGGCCGCCGTTGACCAGCCGCGCGGGCGGTTTTTGGGTCAGTTTGGGAAAGAAGAAGGTCAGGAGTATCTGAATAGATGCGGCGACAGGGACCGCGATGAGCATGCCCCAGACGTTGAAGAGGGTGGCACCCGCCATCAGCGCAAAGATGCTGACCACAGGGTGAAGTCCGACGGAGCCCCCCACGATACGCGGATAGAGGATCTGATCGAACACATTCTGCACGACGATGGCTGTAACGACGACGATAATTACATACTGAAGCGAATGCGGTTCGATCTGAATGAAAAACAGGACATTATGCTGTGTCATCGTATAGGCGACGATGCCGCAGCTGAGGCCCGTGATGAGCTGACCGACATAGGGCACCGCGTAGAGAACCCCCGCCATGAGGCCGAGAAAGAGGGCATATTTTACGCCGAGCAGGGAGAATAGAATCGTGGCCACGACTGCATAGAGCGCGCAGACTTTCGCCAGGCCACGGAGGTAAGCCGTAAAGATGTCCACGATATTCCGGCTCACCACGTCTATCTGGTCCTGATAGTTCTCGGGAAACTGAGCGATGATCCGTGCCCGCAGGACCGGATAGTCCCGCATGAAGAAGAAACAGGTCAACGGAATGATGATGAGCCAGACCGCCTTGGACGCCATGCTGCCGAGGGTCGCAGTTACGGTTCCGAGTGTGTCATTAATAGCGACGCGCACCGGACTTGTCTTCGCATCCATCAATGCGCGGACGCTGTACTGCCGGATATTGAAGCGTTTTAAGAGCGTCTCGTTCTTCAGCATCCAGGCGTCTGCGCCCTTCTGTATCTGGGAAGAGTAGCCTTCGACATTGCCGCTGAGATCCTGGACCTGAGCCTTCACGACTGGTACGACGAAGACAAAAAAGACGCCGACAAAGGCCAGACCGGCCAGATAGAGTGTCAGGATAGCGCGAATACGGGAGTGACCGTGCTGTTCGAGGTAGCGCAGTGTCGGGTCCAGCAGGGCGGCGAGGAAGAAGGCGATGAGAAAGGGCGGCAGAATCGCCTGCACCTGCCACAGAAAAATCAGTGTGACGATGCCGCCAAGGCCCAGCGCGACGGAGCGCTTCAGATCCCGATTGGTCCAGCCGAACGGATACATCGCCCGGGATGCCATCCGCACGGTCATTTCGACCGGCAGAGCGCCGGAATGCGGGGAGGAGAGCGTGACGACAGCCACCGGCGGTGTAGTTTCAACGGAGTGAGGATCGATCGGCGGCGGTTCGGTAATGGCGGCAGGAGAAGGAGGCGGAGCATTCTGCTCCACCTCCGCAACCTTATCAAGAACGGTATTTCCAGCGATAGGGGGTTCCTGCATCGGTGTTTTCGGTACTCCTACTCGCCGTCGGACGAGGTCTCGCCCAGCTTCTGAACGACCTGTGCGCGGGTGCGGTCGACTGCGGAAGAGACCTTGCTTCCCACGGTCTTGCCGAGATCGGTTACTTTATCGCTCAGGTCGCCGAGTGCTTTGGTCAGATCGTCCCGGGTCTCTTCCCCTGATTTCGGCGCCAGGAGCAGGCCCGCCACAGCGCCTACAAGGACGCCGATGCCGATGCCGGCCAGAACGCTCACGAGTACACTGCGATCCTCATCTTTGATTGCCATTTCGATGCCTCCAGTAGGGGGTTAGTGTCGTTCGCTGCCTCATGGCACACGAGCGGCCAGCACACGGGTTAGGAGCCGCGCAACAATAACTGCCTCATAGTCACCTCCGTTTCGATCTCGTTCGGGGGGAAGAAAGGGAGCTTTAATTGTTGCCGCTATCCTTACTGCTTACGTGATCCGCGTCGGCGGTCCGAGGCGGAGTCGGGTGGAAGAATCGGGTTTGCCAGGCTGTCGCTGGACAGGACCGCCGGACGCGGCGCAGGCTCCAACTGGGCCGGCGTCGATTCCGTCCGCTTTTTTCGGCCCAGCATCGCTTTGATGCCGGTTCCGATGCCTGCGATCAGTCCAGAGGCGAGGCCGCCGCCGCGCGCCGTCATCATGCGGGCGATCGGAAGCGCCGCAGTTAATAGACGCTGGGCATTGACAGCCTGTTCCGCGCGTCCTGTCAGGCCTCGAACGGCGAGCGTCGTGTCTGCGAGCGCCCTCGTTGTGATCTCCAGATTGGCCAGCGTTGCGCGTGTTATCTGGAGAGTGGGCGTGACTTCGGTGCGCAGCACTTCTTCCGTCGATTTCGCGACCGTTTCCAGCTGCCTCAGCGTGCCGCTGATCTCGGTCCGGGTCTCTTCCAGGTTCGTGAGCGACTGGCGGACCTGGCCCAGCACGATATAGAGGCGAACGACTGCGATGACTCCCACCACAAGGAGAAGGTCGAGCAGTATGTGAATGTCCAGGGTCAAAGCGAATGTTCCATTTCGTCTCGTGGTTCGGCGGAGAGAGTTTTAATCGCCGGAATCCAGAAAAGGGTTTGTCTGCATCTGGAAAGCGCGCGGAAGCAGGTCTGCAACGCGCCAGACGCCTGCTCCATCTACGGTCACGGTGGCGTCCGGCGCCATGAATTCCGTGATCACCTGACGGCATGCTCCGCAGGGCATGCGGCTGCCGGGCGCGTCCGAATCGCCAGCGTTTAGGCACGAAACAGCCATGCGGTCGATGCGCTTCGCGCCTGCAGCGATGGCACAGAACAGGGCGACACGCTCCGCGCAGACCGCCAGACCGTAACTCGCATTCTCGATGTTGCAGCCGGTGAAGCGGCCAATATCGGTTTCAACGACTGCCCCAACCGGAAACTGCGAGTAGGGGCAGTAGGCCCGTTTCCCGGCAGTGCGGGCCGCTTCGAGGAGGGTCGAGTTGTCGTCAGGTGCGCTTGTCAAGAGACGGTTTCCTATGAGATCGATGCGTTCGTTCGCTGTGCCGCATCAGACGGCTGTCGCGGCGGGTACCTCTTCGAGGGCGCGCACGATCGTTCCGCCGCCGACGACGATCTGTCCGGACTCTTCCCCGGTTCCGCCGTAAAATACGGCCGCCTGACCTGGCGTGATGGCGCGCTGGGGCGTGCCGAACCAGCCGACAACGGATCCGGGCTGTTCTCCTGCCGAGATCTGCGCCGGTGCAGCAGTGCCGTTGTAGCGGATTTTGGCGGTCACAGGCAGCGGCTCTGCGCCTGGCTCGATACCGGGAACAGAGCTCCACAGGCAGTTATCGGCAAGCAGCCCGCTCTTAAACAGCTCTGCATCCGTACCGACAACGACAGTATTCGACTCGGCGTCCAATGAGAGGACAAAGAGCGGGCCTGTCGTGCTGGCAGGCAGCCGCTTGCGCTGTCCGATCGTAAAGAAAGCAACGCCTAAGTGTGGGCCAAGAACCCGACCGCTCGTATCCACGATATTTCCGGGACGCGCCGCAGCCGGCGCCTTCTCCTGAAGGAACGAGACGTAGCCTTCCTTGGGTACGAAACAGATCTCCTGGGAGTCGGCCTTGTTGGCGATGGAGAGGCCGAGTTCGTTGGCGATGCGCCTTGTCTCATCCTTGCCGGACAGATGTCCAAGCGGCATCATGGTCTTGCTCAGCTGATTTTGGGTGAGCGTGTAGAGGGCATACGACTGGTCCTTGTTCTCATCGCGCGCCGTCATCAGTTCGTGCCGGCCGCTGTTTTCGTTGAACCGAATTCGGGCGTAGTGGCCGGTGGCGAGATAGTCTGCGCCGAGATCCTCGGCATGCCGGAGCAGTTCGTCGAACTTGACGCTGCGGTTGCACTCCACGCAGGGGTTCGGTGTCCGTCCGCGGCTGTACTCCGCGACGAAGTTATCGATGACCTTCTCCGCAAAATAGTCTCGGAAGTTGAGCACGTAGTGCGGAATGCCAATCTTCGCGGCGGCGCGTCTCGCGTCTTCGACCGCGCCCAGGGAACAGCATCCGCCGTACTTGCCCTGATCCGCATGTTCCTGCCAGATCTGCAGGGTGATACCGACGACTTCGTAGCCCTCCCGATGCAGGAGGGCTGCGGTGACGGCGCTGTCTACTCCGCCGCTCATCGCGGCGACAACCATTCCTTTGCTCATGGCGCTGCAGCCTCGCTCACTTTCCGCACACGCGGCCGGCGCTCTTGAAGTTATCCTCTGCCTGCCGCGCATATTGCTGCTCTCATTATGCCATATTCCGGCCTTCGGCGCAACGAGAAACGCTCGCCCTCAAGGCAGACATGCCTCGATTCCATTGGAAAAGAGGCCTGCCTGGCACGCGATCGATTCCCGACTGCACGGCTGTTACTGAACGAAGTCGCTCTCCGGCAAGCCGACATTGACTTTAACGCCGCTGTAGGCCGTCACTCCGGCTTTTTTGCCCTCGTTGTTGTATGCCTCGATCCGGGTGGGGAACCAGAAACCGGATTCGGCCTGTTCGGGCTGCTTGTAGAGGAAGGTTGCATTCAGCTTGCCTTCCTGAGAATATTCGTCCCGCTTCAAAGTGATTTTGGTCTTGGGATCGATCCAAATCATCCGGTGCGAGGTGTCCAGAGTCTTATCGCGATAGCTGACCGAGAACACGGCACAGAGGACGCCGTCTACGACCTGGGTGCGCTTGAATTCAGCCTGCGTGTAGGCGAGATAACCTGCGGAGATCATTCCGACATCGAGCAGCGTCTTGCGTTTGCCCGGCTCTTTGCCCAGAGAGAGTTTGGTTTTAATATGGGCGGCGGGGATGGTGGCATACTGGGTGGTGCCGTTGACGATCAGCGTCGCATTGGATGCGCCGAGCAGACCATCCACACGGAGCTTGTTCTCTTCTTTGTATTTTACCTTGATGTCGCCTTTGATCTTATAGATCAGCGGAAAATCCTTGTTGATCTTCACACCCTCATGCTCGTTGAACTCTACGATCTTCATGGAGGCTGTGAAGTCGCTGAGTCTGTTTACGGCATAGTCCTTTATGTCATGGCTCGGCTCCTGTGCAGAGGCACAGGGCGCTGCTGTGAAGCCTGCGAAGCCAAGGACCGCGAGCAGGGGAAAAGTAAATAGTCTAACGGCGGACCGTCTGGATTCGAACATGGTTTGAAAGCTCCTTTCGGGGCGAGGTATATGGCCGTGCTGTCCCCAACAATAAGACGAACGCCAACTGGGATTGTTACAGACAGACGGGCGAAAAGGAGTTTGCCTTCTGGATGGCGTATGTACCGGCACCCCATTGCAGGGCGTGACCCCACTGCGGCCGCGTCCAGGAGTTAAATCGTCTATGTCTCTGCCTTCTCTCTTGGAATCGACTTTTTCCCACGCGCAGGGCATCGGCCCGACGACTGAACGTCGGCTGTGGCAGGCGGGCGCCCGCGACTGGCAGTCGTATCTCGATGTGCCCGACACTCACTGGCCTCTGTCCGCTGCGCAGCGCGCGCTGTTAACTCCTACGATTGAGCAGTCGCGTCTGCGCCTGGATGCGGAGGATTTCGGCTGGTTCGCGAAACTCCTGCCTGTTTCCGAGCATTGGCGGGCGGTTCCGGCCTTCGGACACCGACTCGCCTTCGTCGATATCGAGACGAACGGCGGCATGGACCCGAACGATCTGACGGTCGTGGGAATTTTCGACGGACACACCATGCGCCAGTTCGTGAAGGGTGTCAATCTGCACGAGGTGCCGGAGGCGCTGGCAGATGCCGCCATGCTGGTGACCTTCTTTGGGACCGGCTTCGACATCCCATTTCTAAAACGCGCCTTTCCGCAGTTGGCGCTCCCGCAGCTGCATGTGGATCTCTGCTATCTCCTGCGGAAACTGGGGTATCGCGGCGGTTTGAAAAGCATCGAGACACAGCTTGGTATTCAGCGTTCGAACGCCACGAATGGGCTCTCCGGCTGGGATGCCGTCCGGCTCTGGAACGAGTTTCGGGCGGGCCGGCAACAGTCCCTCGATGTACTGCTCGAATACAATGCCGAAGATGTGCGCAACATGAGCGACCTGCTGGCGGAAGGCTACCGCCGCATGGCCCACCAGATCCTCATGGAAGACTGATCGGGAAGCATGGAAGCCTCTGCAGTCCTGTTCTTCCTCAGGGCTCAGGCGCATGGCAAACAGGGCCAGAGACGTCACCAGGCCGGCGAGCATCGCCATCGAAGCCTGCCGCCAGACAGAAGACGATCAGGCCGACGGTTCCCAGCGTAAGACCGAGCAGGGAGGGCGGTCGCTCAGGGCCTCGGCGGTGCGCTGCGGCGCGGCAGCACCCGGCTTGAAGGAGGAGAAGGCGCTGCGCCAGATCGCGCCGTATGCCTTCCGACCGGACCAGAGATAGAACAGAAACAGGCCGACGATGCTTCCGAAACCCTGCTCTTTTAGGAACGGAAAGTCGGGAGTCGTGTCCCAGGACATCGCATTGGAGACGACGCCCTGCATTTTCCAGTAGAGAGAGAAGAACCAGCACGAGAAGAGCAGATCGAGCGGCAGCAGGAAACCCAGCCCGATGGCGAGCGGGTAAAAGGTGATCGGGAACCAGTCGATGGAGCTCCAGGGTTTCGCGGTAAAGAAGCTCTTCATGTCCGTGATGCCCACGGGAAGCGCAGGCAGCGACGGATAGAGAAATGCCAGCCCGTTCCATAGACTGAATTCCGGCGGCGATCGCGAAGCCCGCCCAGAGCAGACGGTTGTGGAACAGGGAGGCGCTGGTGCCCTCTTCGGTCATCTCGAGGGGAAGCCAGAGGATAGGAAAAGTCAGCCGTTCGCTGTCGGCCCATTGGCGGCGCACCAGGACATTGATGCAGTTGGCGACGAAAAGGAGCAGGGTGATGAACCCCGTCCACGCCAGCATCGGGACAATCCACACCTTGAGAATAGCAGGCCGGTAGAAGGTCGTGCTGCCGATGTAGTGGCCTCGGATGGCCTCTTTGTCGGTCACTACGAGCCAGCGGGGAAACGCGCCGAGAAACGGCTCCCAATGATGCACGCTGCATAGATGGGCTCTATCCGGTCGGTAATCGCTAGGAGAATAAGTTATGTTCGGGAAAGTTATACCCCTGTTTTGGATGGCGCTGTGCTGCGCCGGTGTCCTGACGGCAGTTACGTGCCGGTCGCAGGAGCCCGCGCCGAGGCTGCGCGCGGCAGCAGGCAAACAAAATATTACCCCGAAGACGCCGGTCTTTATGGCGGGGTATGGAATGAATCGGAAAAGTATCGATGCCCACGACCCGCTGATGGCCCGCTGCCTCGTGCTCGAGTCGGGCACGACCCGGATCGCCTTCGTCTCGTGCGATCTGCTGGGGGTGCCGCGCTACCAGATCGAAAAGATTCGGGCGATGGTCAGGAGCGTTGCCCCGGAGCATCTCTACCTCTCCTCGACTCATACGCATTCCGGTCCCGATCCGCTCGGACAGTGGGGGCCGGACATCCAGACTTCCGGCGTCGATCAAGCCTGGATGGCATCGCTGCGCGAAAATGTCGCGCATCTCGTCGATGCAACGGCGGCGGAACTGAGACCGGCAGCCGTGCGGTTCGCGAATACGACGAAAGTGCCGCGCATCTCCAAGAATATCCGGGTGCCGAGAATTCTGGACACCGAACTGGGTGTGATGCAGGTCGTCGAGGCGGCCGGCGGCAAGCCTATCGCAACCTTCGTGAACTATGCCTGCCATCCGGAAATCATGAATACGCACCATATGACGGCAGACTTTCCGCACTGGCTGTACGACACGGTCGAAGGCGGGGGAGGCGGCATCTGTCTCTATCTTAACGGGGCGCAGGGCGGCATGATCACCGCCGATTTCGATGAATCGACCACTCCCAAGGGCGAGAACTGGCAGGCCGCAGAGACGGTCGGGACGAGCCTCGGCAAGCGGGTGCTGGAGCTGCTGGAACTGGAAGGGACGCCTGCCGTGCGGAATGTGCCCATCACGGCCGCGAGACGGGTGTTCGAAGTGCCCCTCGACAACCCGAACTTCAAAGCGCTCGTAGGCTTGAAGATCTTTCCCAAGTCAGAAATGAAGGGAGCGAATATCGTGACGGAAGTCTGCCGTATCACGATAGGCGATGCGGAGTTCCTGACTCTGCCTGGTGAGGTGCTGCCGAACATTGGGTTCTATCTGAAGAGCCTGATGCACGGCCGTCCCCGTTTTCTGCTGGGCCTGACGAGCGATGAACTGGGCTATATTCTGACGCCGGAAGACTATGGACTGGAACTGTATCGTTATGAGGCCAGCGTTTCGGTCGGGAGTCAGCTGGAGCCGCTCATGGTGCAGAATCTGCGCGCCCTCATGGCACACTGACATCCGTCGACAAATGCATTGTTAGCGCGCTGCTTGTCGTATGCAGGTTGCAATGCTGCGCCGATTCGCGTACAATGAGGGCATAGAATACAATGCTGGGACGAATGAGGGCAGGGAGATGACGCATACAGACGTGCTTAGGCCGAATAATGTCATAGGCGCCGGACGGCTGCGGCGGGCAAAAACGGGGGATGTGATCGCGATGCAGCAGATCATCAACGGGTTTGCGGACCGTGACGCCATGCTGCACCGCAGCCTGAGCCAGCTCTACGAGAATATTCGGGACTTCTTTGTGATCGAGGAAGAGGAGCGGATCGTCGGCTGTGCCGCGCTGCACGTCAACTGGCGGGATCTGGCGGAACTGAAGTCGCTTGCAGTCGCGGAAGCGGCGCAGGGGCGCGGCTACGGCCGGGAACTGATAGAGGCCTGTATCGTGGAAGCCGAAGAGATCGGCATCTCGCGGGTGTTCGCGCTGACATATGTGCCGGATCTGTTCGCGAAAACCGGTTTTCAGGTGGTGGATCGATCGGTGCTGCCGCGCAAGGTATGGACAGAATGTGTGTACTGCCCAAAATTCCCGGACTGCGGCGAAATCGCCGTCATGCGCGGCATCGGCGGGGCCGATCTCCAGCCGGAACGCGATCTGCTGCCGTTGTCCCTCGAATTGAGGCATAAATGAGCGACGAACCAAAGTCGGAGAGGAACGATCCGCGGGACGCCGCGCCGCTGTTACGGCCCTTGCGTCCGCTGAGCGATATCGGGGATGCGCAGGCCAGTCCGTCTGCGGTCCGGCCGCCGGCAGGGGCCCGGTGTGAAAAATGCGGCGGCGCGTCGGTCTCCTCGATGCCCTATTTTTCTGCCGGAAGCGGTCTCGCTTTTCGGCCAATCGCGAATGACATCTGCTGTCAGCGGTGCGGCCACATCGGCCCCGTCGATTTTGCCTGACGGCAGTCTATCGGAGTGACAGGATTCGAACCTGCGACCTGATCGTCCCAAACGACCCGCGCTACCAACTGCGCTACACTCCGTCGGCCGCTCGGGAAGCTGCGGCCCGAAGTATTATGATGGCAAGCCGGGGTGGAAGTCAAGGGACGTGTTGGATTTCGCAGACCGGACTGGAATGAGGAGTGCCTATGTATCGGTTCTCGTGGTGCTGTTTGCTGATGGCCCTCGTCGGCCTGAGTTCCCTCTCGTTCGCCGCCGATCAGGATAAAACGGCGAACTGGCCGCCGAAAGCGTTCCCAATCACTTTCTGGTGCGGCCCGCCGGATCCGTATATTACGCTGGAACAGTACCGTGCCATCGCGGACGCAGGCTTCAATCTCGTCATGCCCCCCTGTGAGGGAGAGGCGAGCGTAGCGCGCAACCGCAGGATCCTTGAACTGGCGGCGAAGACCGGACTGAAGGCGGTCATCGGAGATGCCAGAATGCCGCTCGCGCTGGCGAACAATCCGAAAGGGAAGAAGGCGCTCTCCGACATCGTCAGCGACTATCGCAAGAGTACGGCGCTGATGGGCTATTTCCTTACGGACGAACCCGGCGCGAACAGTTTCGGAGATCTGGCGGACGTCGTGGCGGAACTGCACCGCCTCGATCCCAACCGCATGGTCTTTATCAACCTCCTGCCGAACTACGCCACCACGGACCTGACCGCCAACCCAAGCCAGCTGAACAGTCTTACCTACGCCCAGTATCTGAGCCGATTCATGGAGGTGGTCAAACCGGATGTTCTGAGCTGGGATCACTACCATTTTCTGAAGGAGGGCGACCGGCCAGGCTTCTTCGGCAATCTGGCAGCCGGACAGCGCGCCGCTGGCGCCTCCGTGCCTCCGACGCCCTTCTGGCAGATCGTGCTCTCCGTGCAGCACGGACCTTATCGCGCCCTGACGGAGAATGAACTGCGTTTTGAAGCGATGCAGACGCTGGCCTACGGAGGCAGGGGCCTCGCTTACTTCACCTACTGGCAGCCCGGCGACCCGTCCTTTCAGTGGAGCAGCAGCATTCGCAGCCGCGACGGCAGTCCGGGGCCGCTCTACGCGCCTGTGAAGGCAGTCAACGCGGAAGTAAAGGCGTTAGGCATGTGGCTGCTCGATGCCCAGATCGATGAGACGTTTCAGTCCGGAACCATTCCTCCGGATGGAACCCCTGCCTCCGAGGACTCGCTGGTCAAGGCGGCAGGGGAGAGCCGTCTGACGGTCGGCATTTTTCGGGGGGCAAAGGGTTATATCTACGTCCTGGCTGCCAATCGCGACTACAAGGCGGGAGCCAAAGGGCAGCTGACGCTCAGCACGGGGAAACACACGGTGGAACAACTCGACCTTAAAACCGGAAAATGGAGCGCCTGGGCTGGGAAACCTGTCGCCGATACCGTGAGCGGAGAGGTGCTTCTTGGACCGGCAGGAGCGGTGCTGCTGCGCTGGCAGTAGAGGCGGCAGATTCTTAAACGTCGAACCCACATAGCTGGGGAACTCGGTATTGAGCTCCCGTTATGAGTGCAGCAGGCTGTCCAGGAAGCAGCGGGGCCTATTGGCACAGGTTCTAACCGCGCAGGGAGTTTTTCAGCACGAACCAGACGTTGGCGGGCCGCTCCGCGAGTCGGCGCATCATGTACGGGTACCAGTGCGTCCCGAATGGGGTATAGACGCGGACCCGATAGCCGTCCTTGACGAGCTGAGTCTGCAGATCCCTTCGAATCCCGAACAGCATTTGGAACTCGAATCTATCCAGACCGATCTGTTTAGCCGCAGCGAAGGCTTTCGTGGCAGCTACGATCTTCTCGTCGTGGGTAGCGATGCCGGGATACCTGCCGTCCTGAAGCAGCCGCTCCATCAGTCGGACATAGTTCGCGTCGACCTTGGCCTTGTCGGGAAAGGCGACGGTCTCCGGCTCTTTGTAAGCGCCCTTGCACAGCCGGACGCGCGCGCCCATTCCGATCAGCATCTCGATATCGTCAGCGCTGCGGCGGAGGTAGGACTGGATGACCACGCCGACGTTGCGATATTGAGACGGACTGTTCCAGAGACGTATGAAGAGATCGAGCGTGCGCTGGGTGTAGTCGGAACTCTCCATGTCTATGCGAACGAACTGGCCGGGACCGGCGGCGCTGAGCAGGCGTTCCATGTTGCGGTAACAGAGTTCCGGGTCGATATCCAGGCCCAGAGCGGTCAGCTTGATCGAGACGTTCGCGTTCAGTTTCTGTGCATCGATGTTTTGGAACAGCTGAAGGTAGGTGTCGAGAACTTCGGCGACCTCCTGCTCATTCCGGACGCTCTCACCCAGCAGGTCGAGGGTCGCGGAAATGCCCTGCGCATTCAGCGCCTGAACAGGGGCGATGACTGCGGCAACGGATTCTCCGGCGACGAAGCGGCCTGCGGATCGGACAGCCAATCCGTTGCTGCGCACAAACAATTCCATTTTCTTGCTGCCTGCCATCTGCAGCAGCAGAGTTCGCCCTATCATTCGTTCCCTCGCTATCGTTTCCGGTGAATTGAGCATCGTCCGTTTATTCTGCGGTGACGATGCTTTGCTTTAGAATACGCGGATGGAGCGGTTTCCGTTGCCGGACCACTGCAAACGGGCATTTTAGAAGGAATCCCGGGAGCCGGGAGCGAACCAGGGGCGGCAAGCGGCCCTGCAACTTTCCGAGACAACGACCTGTCTTTCTTACAATCGAGGTGATGATGAGCAGCATATACGATCTGGACACTCCGGCTCTGCTGGTGGACAGCGACCGCCTGGAGCGCAATATCGCCGAGATGGCGGCACGCGTCGCTGCGGGCGGAAAGGCCCTGCGGCCGCACACCAAAACGCACAAAACGCCTGAAATCGCGCGGATGCAGCTGGCCGCTGGAGCTGCGGGACTGACTGTCGCCAAACTCGGTGAGGCGGAGGTGATGGCCTACGCGGGCTGCAAAGATCTTTTTGTGGCCAATCAGCTCGTCGGTACGATCAAGGTGCAGCGGCTGATGTCGCTGCTGGAACATGCCAGGATCCGCGTCGGGGCCGACAGCATGGAGGTCGCCGAACCAATCGGCGTGGCGGCGAAGAGCCATGGCTGGACCGTGCCGGTCATGATCGAAGTCGATACGGGCCTCGGACGCTCCGGGACGCGCTCGCTGGAAGAGACACTGCTGCTGGCCAGACAGGTCGCCGACCATCCCGGCCTCGAATTTCTCGGGATTTTCACCCACGAGGGCCATCTCTATCGTGGTAAGGACGGAGGAGTGGACGCAGAGGCTGCGGCCGCCGTTGCGGCGCAGATGCGGGCAGCGGCATCCGCCTTGCGGGAGCAGGGGACGCCGTGCGGGGTGGTCAGCGTCGGCTCGACGCCCGGCGCTGCGCTTCTGGCCCCAGAACCCGACCTGACGGAACTGCGCCCCGGTGTCTATGTGTTCAACGACCGCACGCAGGTCCGGCGCGGCGTGCAGCCCGACCACTGCGCGCTGACGGTGCTCTCCACGGTCATCAGTGTGCGGCCGGACGGACGTGTGCTCATCGATGCGGGAACGAAATCGTTTGCGAGCGACAGCCCGTTCGCCGACAGGACTTACGGTGATGTCCTGGACCACCCGGAACTGACCTTCTCCGGAATCAGCGAAGAGCATGGGCATCTCCTGGCGGAGGAGAAGACGACGCTGCGGGTAGGGGACAAGGTCCGGGTCGTCCCCAATCATGCCTGCACGTGCGTGAATATGCACAATTCCATGACGACTTTCCGAGGCGATACGGTCGAAGAGACCCTGTATATCGCCGGCCGAGGCAAAATCCGCTAGACCATCGAGACCTCTCCCGGCCCCTCCTGCGAAGGAGGGGAGAAGGAGCTGCGCCCCGGCCCTCCCTGCAGACGGAGAGGGAGAAACTGTTAATAACGAGCGAGGAGTATTTAGTTTTTTATGAAAGCATCGCAACTGTTCTTTCCTACCCTGCGTGAGGTTCCCCGAGAAGCGGAACTGACGAGCCATCAGCTTCTGCTGCGCGGCGGCTTTGTCCGCAGTGTCGCCGCCGGAGTCTACTCGTATCTGCCGCTCGGCTGGCGTGTCCATGAGAAGATCGCGCAGATTGTGCGGGAAGAGGCGGACGCTTTCGGCGGGCAGGAGATCCACATGCCTGTCCTGGTTCCCAAAGAGCTTCTGGATGAGACTGGGCGCTCTGCCGTGCCGGTTCTGTTCGGGCTGAAAGATCGGAATCAGCGGGAGTTCTTCCTTGGGTTCACCCATGAGGAGGTCGTGACGGATATCGTTCGCAGCACCGTCCATTCCTGGAAGCAGATGCCGCTTTATCTCTATCAGATTCAGACGAAGGAGCGGGACGAGCCGCGGCCTCGCGGCGGTCTGATACGGGGCCGCGAGTTTACGATGTTCGACGGCTACTCGTTCGACCACAGCGAAGCAGGCCTCGAAAAGATCTACCGCGCCAACTACGAGGCGTACGGCCAGATATTCCGGCGCTGTGGCCTGGAGTATCTGGCGGTAGAGGCGGATCCCGGCGCGATTGGCGGCAGCGAGAACCATGAGTTCATGGTGCTGACGGAAAACGGAGAAGATACCGTTCTGCGATGCGATACCTGCACCTACGCTGCGAATGCGGAGCGCGCCGAGGTGCCCGTAAATCCTGCTCCTCAGTCCGAGGAACCTCTGGCTTCCGAGGTCGTCTCTACGCCGGGCGCGCATACCATCGAAGAGGTCAGCCTCTTCCTCTCTGTTCCGCCGGATCGTCTCATCAAGACGATTCTCTGTACCGCCGATGGCAGACCCGTTGCCGCACTGGTCCAGGGGGATCGGGAGCTGAATCTGCCGAAGTTTGCCCGTGTGGTGGGGGCGAAGTCGGTGGAACTCGCGGATGTGCCGACCGTGCTGCGGGTGACCGGCGCGCCGTTAGGATTCGCAGGGCCGGTCGGACTGGCCGAGCCCCTGCCGATCTATGCGGACAACGAACTGCGTGAGCGCGGCAACTACGTCGTCGGGGCGAATGCTGTGGATGCCCATACGCGCAATGTGACGCCGGGACACGATTTCGACGTGACAGTATGGGGTGACATCCGCACGGCAGTCGCCGGAGACCGCTGCGCCCGTTGCGCCGACGGTCATCTGACCGACGCGCGCGGGATCGAGGTCGGCCACATCTTCAAACTCGGGACCAAGTACAGCGCCGACATGCAGGCGCTCTACCAGAGCGAATCAGGGGAAAAGCTGCCCGTTCTGATGGGCTGTTATGGCCTGGGCGTCAGCCGCACGATGGCGTCTGCCATCGAGGCGAACCACGATGCGCAGGGCATCGTGTGGCCGATCTCCATCGCGCCCTTCACGGCGAGCATCGTGATCGCTAATATGAAGGACGATTCGCAGGTGGCGGCAGGGGACAAACTCTACCAGGAGCTGCGCGCGCAGAAGGTGGACGTGCTGTTCGACGAGCGCGAGGAGCGGGCGGGAGTCAAATTCAAGGATATGGAACTCATCGGCATCCCGATCATGGTTGTGATAGGGAAGGGACTGGCGACCGGGGTTGTTGAGATCGGACTGCGCCGCGAGCAGGGCGCCCGTGCGTCCGTGCCTGTGAGTGAAGCCGCAGATTACGTTTGCGGCCTGATCACAGCGGAAGAGGCTCGGCTGCAATAGGCTTTTCAGCGGAACTTCCCGCTGTATGGTAACGGGCCGCGCTGCGGCCCGTTTTTTTGGGGAGGGCCTAGGCCCTCCCCAAAAAAACGCTTATTTTCTCTCTGCTACTTTACATTATCGGACGTTATTGGCTTCGCATTCACCGTCCCCGTTACAAAGTTCTACAGCATCTCCTCTCCAGCCTGCTCGGGTGCGGATGCGGGAACGACGAGCACGCGTTCGTCTCCCTGACGTCGCGTGAAGTGGAGGACGTCGAGATGTTCGAGAGCCTGCAGGGCAAACTTACGATTGGAGCCCGTCAGGTCGCGCAGTTCCCCGACACTGATCGTACCGTGGACAGCGATATGGTCCCGGACGAGCTGTTGAATCGTTTCGAGTGTTTCGCGCTGATAGTATTGGCCATCCGCTGCACGGCTGAACAGGCCGCGTTCGGTTCCGATGCGGAGCAGCGCCAGCAGCGCGTCGGGAGGCGCCTTTACGAGGCGGCTGACGTCCGTAATCGTGGGAATCGCAATCCCGTATTCACGGTAGATGCCGGCGATGCGCTCCATAAGGGAGCTCTGGCGTTCGTTCAGCTCGACGCGGAACTCCGTCTGACGCACCGCCCCGGCTTCAGATATTAGGAGGCCTGTCTGCTGCCAGGGGGCCAGCAGAGACTGAAACGTGCGCTGGTCCAGCTGCTTGTCGAGGGTGGTCCGCAGCTCTTCGGACGGAATGCCGCTGCGCAGCGGGAACTGCCGGTGATACGCTTCGAGTATCCGGGTCACCCGTGCCGTCAGCGTGTCCATCATGCTCTTATGGATCACGCGGCCGCCGCCCAGCGGGACGGCCTGTCCACTCTGAACGACCGACTGCAGAACCATGTCGAATTCCGGCTGCGCAACAGCGCTCGCGGCAAACAGATCCCGCTTCGCGATCCCGAAAGGCGAGCGCTGCAGGATCGTTTCCAGCACGTCGCCGGGAGAACCCTTCTCGGTCGCGGCGAGCGCGGCCAGCACGGACGCCGTTCCCTTCCGATGGTGCGCCGGAGCGGCGTCCAGTACGGTGCCGCCGCCTATCGTGTGCAGCGGGGAGTAGGTCCGCATGACAAATCGGTCTCCGCGCGCACACACCAGACTCTCTTCTGCCAGAAACTGCACGTAGGCGGTGGCGCCGCCCGGCAGTTCTGCGCGGTCGTCCAGCAGCCGGACGCGTCCGAGGATCTCGGCGGTTCCGATATTCAGCCGCACACGGTCCCGATCCCGGAGAGGTGCGTGAATTTTTGGCAGCAGGTTCAAGGCGCCGTCGAAAGTCAGGGTAGGGAGGAGAGTATTGGGAGGCGTAAGCTGGGATCCCCGCTGCAGGTTTTCGATCTCGACGTTGTTGAGATTGACAGCGACGCGCGAACCTGCGGCCGCCTCGGTCACCTTCTGGTTATGAACCTGCAGGCCGCGGATGCGCGATACGGCCTGCTGGGGAACGATCTCGACCAGGTCGCCGACGTGCAGGGTGCCTGCGACCAGAGTGCCGGTGACAACGGTCCCAAATCCAGGGCGTGTAAACACCCGGTCGATCGGCAGACGAAACGGCACGCCTGCATTGCGGACTTCGGAGCGGCTGACTGCGGACTGCAGCGCGCGCTTGAGCGCCTCGATGCCTTTGCCCGTCGTCGCCGAGACACGGATGATGGGCGCATCCGCGATAAAGGTGCCTGCAAGATGCGCTCGCACATCCTCCTCGACCGCATCGGTCCACTCTTTTTCGACCAGATCGACCTTCGTAAGAACGACCACACCGTTTCTGACATCGAGCAGCCTCAGTATATCGAGATGTTCGATCGTCTGAGGCATGATCCCTTCGTCAGCGGCGACCACAAGCAGGACGACATCGACACCGCTCACGCCCGCCAGCATGTTCTTCAGGAAGCGCTCGTGGCCTGGGACGTCCACGATACCGGCCACAGTGCCGTCCGGGAGGCGTAAGGCTGCGAAGCCAATATCGATCGTCATACCCCGCTCTTGTTCCTCCTTCAGCCGGTCGGTGTTGGTGCCGGTGAGGGCTTTGATGAGCGTGGTCTTGCCATGGTCGACATGGCCTGCGGTTCCGATGATGACATGTTTCATGGGGTGAGAGTGGAGATGATCTTATCTGCGGTTACGTAGACCCCTTCCCGCAGAGAAACCGAGGGCTGGACTGCGCCGTCCGCACTGCCACGAATGACGGCCCACTGCCAGAGCCGATCCGGCCCGCTGAAACCCGAAAGGGTTGCAGCGGCGCCGACTGCGCCGTCTTTGCGCAGCGCGATCAGGGCGGCGCCATAGTAGGCATGCTGTTCCGAGGGCCGCTTGCGCAGCAGATAGCGCAGTGTCTCGATACAGGCCTCTTCCGGGGAGAGCCCCCGCTCCATCAGCATCACGACACGGTACGAGACGCAGGCTTTCATCATCTCGTCGCCATGTCCGGTGCCTGCGGCCGCCCCGATGGCGTTGTCGACGTAGAGGCCGGAGCCGATGATCGGCGAGTCTCCCACACGGCCCGGCAGTTTCCACGCCATGCCGCTCGTTGTGCATCCTGCCGCCAGGTTACCCTCCGCATCCAGCGCACAGAGACCGATGGTGTCGTGACTGTCCGGTGTCAGCAGCGGCGCTTCCGGCGCGGCGGCCATAGGAGCGGGCTCGCCGGATGCCGTGACATCGAAATGGGCGACATCCGCTCGCGTTCGCTCGATTTTCCAGGCTTCCCACTGTTCCCGGCTGTGTTCCGTCAGCAGCTCGGCGTCCGGAAAACCTTCCTGCCGGGCATACTGCTGCGCCTTCGAACCGACGAGCATCACATGCGGAGTGCGCTCCATGATTCGGCGGGCGATGGAGATAGGGCGGTTGGTGCGGGTGAGGCTCCCGACCGCACCGGCGGCATGCGTCGGGCCGTCCATGATGGCGGCGTCGAGTTCGACCTCTCCCTCTGCGTTGGGCAGGCCGCCGTTGCCGACCGAATTGACGGACGTGTCGTCCTCGGTGACGTTGCCTCCGGCCTCGATGGCATCGAGCGCCGATTTCCCCGCCCGAAGCTGTTCCCAGCCTGCCTGACACGCCTGAACTCCGAAACGCCAGGTCGCGATGAATACCGGTTCCACTGCCATGATCTATTCCACTCCTGCACGGGTCAGATTATTGAACACGGGCGATACTATTGAGCGTGATGTCCCCCTGGAAGACCTCTTCGGCAGGGCCGGTCATCAGCACCCGGTCGTCCCCCGTCCATTCGACACGCAGGTCGCCCCCCGGCAGGTGTACCAGCACGTTCCGGCCCGTTTTTTTGTTGAGAACTGCGGCGACAACACACGCGCAGGCTCCAGTTCCGCAGGCCATGGTGATGCCTGCGCCGCGTTCCCAGGTGCGCATGATGATTTCGCTGGCGCTGCAGATCTGCACGAAGTGGACATTGGTGCGCTGAGGGAACGCTTTGTGGTTTTCGATTGCAGATCCGTAGCGGGCCAGAGGCACGCTGTCCGGGCTGTCGTCGAAAATGACGACATGCGGATTGCCCATCGAAACCGCAGTGATCTCGAACTTCTGGCCTTCCGCCTTCAGGACCTCTCCCACGACAGGCCCTTCATCGTCTCCGCGCATCGGGATTTTCGAGCGCTGCAGGATGGGGGATCCCATATCGACGCGGACCGACTCGACTTTGCCTGCGCGCGTCATCAGTTTTAGAACCTTGGTGCCTGCCAGCGTCTCGACCTTGAGCTGAGTCTCCGGATTGAGTTTGTGATCGTAGACGAACTTGGCAAAACAGCGGATCCCGTTGCCGCACATTTCGGCTTCGCTGCCGTCCGGATTGAACATGCGCATCTTGTAATCGGCCTGTTTGGACGGCAGCACCAGAATGAGACCATCTCCCCCGATCCCGAACTTGCGATCGTTGACTCTCCGGCTCAATTCTGGAAGCGCTGCCTCTTCCATCGGTTCCGACAGGGCATTGACGACAACGAAGTCGTTTCCGATGCCGTGCATTTTGGTAAATTTCACCACGCTTACTCCTGAGCAAACCTGGGTGCGATCTCGGCACGTCAGCCCTGGCTGTTGGATTGGTTATTGGGATTGATGGGGGGACGCGGCTCTCTGGTGTCGCGGGGCGGAGCGTCTCGAAATTCGCGCGGAGGGCCTTCGCGATATTCCCGGGGTTCGCGTTCACCGCGCTCCTGCCTGTCACCCGCAGGTTCCCGGCTCGTGTCCTGATAGAAGTTGGAAACGGGCCGCGACGGCACGATCGAGGTGACGGCATGCTTGTAGACGAGCTGGGTGGGTTTGCCGACCGAATCGAGAAGGATGGTAAAGGCATCGAAGCCCCGCACGAGGCCGCGCAGCTGTACGCCTCCGATCAAGTAGATCGTGACGCCGATATTCTCTTTGCGCACCTGATTCAGAAAGATGTCTTGAAGATTCAACTGGGGTTTATTCACGACAATGCTCCTCCCTGTCAAAGACCAGGGTAAGTAAAAAAATAGCATCGGGTCCGCTGCGGGCTGTTCCATGTCAGCCGGAATTTACGCTGGATCAGGAAGCTGTTGCAGCCGCCTGAAGAAGCTCCATGTGGATTTTTGCAGCGACCTCTGCCGAACTAAGTTCAGACACATCGAGCCATTGGATCAGTCTGTCCGCCCGAAACCATGTCTGCTGCCGCTTGGCGAAGCGGCGTGT
>JAYTGR010000960.1:0-8289 GCA_043733205.1 Chthonomonadaceae bacterium | reverse complement strand
GCCGGTTTCAAGCCAGTGCGGCGTCACCGACGTATCGAACAGGCGCTTGGAGACCTTCTGCGAGGTCCATTTCATAGCGAGATCGTAGTTGGCTATGTGGACGGGCGTGGGCTCCGCTGCCCGCAGAGCGGCAGGGGCCAGTGAGAGAGCTGCGGCCAACAGGCCGCCAGCCGAACGGAAATGCATGGGGCAAACTCTCCTTAACCGTTATAACTGTCTGCTGGAGCTATGGTCATGGGAACGAACTGCACATGCATATCGGCTCTGACTTCCGCGCGGAAGGCGCGCATACGCAGGTCTTTGTTGGCCTTTATCACGGCTTTGACCGCCTCCTGCAGATCCGTCTCCTGCTGCTGATAGATCTCTGAGGTGCGGGCGCTGTGCATTTTGCGGCGGTAGTCTGCGCAGGTCGCTTCCAGGGGACCTTTATGATCGACCGGCCCGTGAAAGATGAATATGATCTCTTCCAGGCTGTGCGCATCGATCAGAAAGGCCGACTCCTGCCGAAACTGCTCGCCGCGAAAATAGGAGAACGTGCTCGGCGCCAGCGCGCCGGGTCCGCCGGGCGCATACAGACGGTCGTAATGGGTGATGCCAAGGTGATGGTCGAGAAAATCGTCGAGACTGAGCTGGTAACGCCCGTCCGAACACGCGATGATCAGAATGCGCGGACGGCCTTTTTCCCAGAGGTACGTGCTGACGAATGGGGCATCCATGCCTGCTGTGGTAGGGAGATTATTTTGTGCCATGCCTTTATTTTACCGCAGCATGCCGATTTTCTCTGCAGGCGCCGCGCCTGCCCTCCTGTGAGCACGAAAAAACACGTCGGTTCAGAGAACAGGCTCCCGGCCGGCCGTAAACGAGCGGTTTTTTGACGCGAGTCGGAAACCAGGAAGGATTGACATCGTCAACGGCGAACATTAGAGACGTAAACAGCGCTGTCGAGACAAAGCCTTCCATGACTAGACACAGTCCTGCGGGGCATCTGGGCCGCAGCGTACAGCCTGGATTTCGGATTTTTGGCCCTTTGAAGGGCTGCAGCGGAGTACCCACAACATGAAAGATCAGAACGGCACAGAACTGCCTGACAGTGGTTCGGGGAACGCCCTTAAAGTCAGCCGGCGGGCTGCGCTGTTCGGCGGAGCGCTGGCCGCGCTGGCGCTGCCGCAGGCAGCCGTGGCGAAGTCTGCCGACTATTTTCCGCCGCCGGACAGCCAGGGCGGATGGCGGACTCTCAAAGACGCGGCATCTCTCCGCAAACTGGCCGCGATGGATCTCGCCCGGCTGGATCAGGCTTACGAATATACCCAGCGGTGCAGCCAGAACGGCGGCCTCGTAGTGGTGCGGCGCGGCTATCTGGTCTACGAGAAGTACTGGGGCCGCGCCGGCCGCACGGCCAATCCCGACATGGCTTCGACCGGCAAAGCCTATACGAGCATCGCCTGCGGCGTCATGCTCAAGGAGTTTCACGACGCGATTCCGGACGGGCTCGATACGAAGGTCTTCACGCAGAAATACCTGCCCGAAGCCTTTCCGCTCGACGATCCGCGCAAAGCCGATATCACGCTAGGGCAGCTGCTCTGTATGTCTGCAGGTTACCATGGCGAGGGCGGCAGCCCTGGCGTCGTGAGGGGCAAAGTCGTCCCCCTGCAGCAGGTGCCCGGTCAGGATATTCGTAACCTCGACCAGTCTTCCCTGAAGACTCCGCTCTGGATCGAGCCGGGAGGCGGCTACTCCTACTCGTCGCCAGCGCCGCATATCGCCTCGATCGTGCTGCGGCATGTGACCGGGATGGAACTGAAGGACTATATCGATACCCGGCTCGCCAAACCGATGGGCTGGGGGCCCTGGAACTACTGTCTGCAGCGCGGCGACTATCTGATGCCGCACGCCAACGGAGCGGGCAGCACGGCTGTCCATGCCACCGACGCCATGCGTTTCGGCTACTGCCTGCTGCATCAGGGCCGATGGGGCGACAGGCAGGTCGTCCCGGCCGACTATGTCGCCAAATGCAATAAGCCGCTGCCCTACAATCCGCACACGCCCTTCAGCCTGATGTTCGAAAACAATTCGGACGGGCATGTCTTCGGCGCGCCCCGAGACGCTTACTTCAAATCGGGTGCAGGCGGCTTCG
Source organism: Chthonomonadaceae bacterium (assembly GCA_043733205.1). GTDB lineage: Bacteria > Armatimonadota > Chthonomonadetes > Chthonomonadales > Chthonomonadaceae > JANXLO01. Next base: position 6,155 of record JAYTGR010000960.1, on the reverse strand, counting down.
GCGTCTTCGTGGTACCCTCACTCGACATGGTGATCTACAAAATGGGCGGTAACAACGGCCAGTACGATCCGACGATGGCAGGCATTCCGCTGACCTACACCCCCGACACCTCCCGCGACGACTGGAAGCCGATTCAGGGCACCCCGTTCCTCGACGGCAGTCATGGAGGCGACGACGGCCTGCGCCGTGTGCTGGAGATGGTGTCCGCCGCCGTTCGAGACTGAACCCACTATTCGAAGGAGAATTTACGGTATGAAACTGTCCTGTCAGGAAGGGCTGGTCCCCGGCGATACGTTCGCTGAGAAGCTGTGTAATCTGGAACGCTACGGTTTTGAGGGCGTAGAGCTGAATGGCGGCCGTCTGAACGATCCTGCCGGTCTGGCAGAGCGCCGTAACGCGCTTAAGGACAGTCCCGTGCGCGCCTCCTCCATCTGCGGAGGCCATCCTGCGGAGCTGGTGCATGCAGATCGGAGCCGCCGGCAGACCTGTGTGGATGCGCTGAAGCGGCATCTCGATATTGCTGCCGAACTGGGAGCGGTCGGACCGATCACGGTTCCGATTTTCAACTCCAACGACCGTATCCCCGACATGTCGCCGTGGAAATCCCGCGCGGAGGCGGAGAAAGAGCTGCTCCTGGCGATGCTTCAGACGCTGATTCCACATGCCGAACAGGCCGGTGCGGCGATTCTGCTGGAACCTCTGAATCGCTACGAATCCAACAGCCTGCCACGTCAAAAAGACGGCGCGGCAATCGTCCGCGCGCTGAACAGCAAAAGCGTCCGTCTGATGTCGGATACGTTTCACATGCATATCGAAGAGACCAACAGTCCCGCGACTCTGCGCGATGTGGCAGACTGCATTGGGCATGTCCATCTGGCCGACAACACGCGCCAGGAGCCCGGCACCGGCGACATCGACTTCGGCGCGATCCTGTCCGCCCTCCGCGAAATCGGCTTTAGCGGCTATATGGCGTTCGAATGCGGCCTTTCCGGTCCTGCTGAACAGGCGCTGCCCACCAGCGTCGCGTATTTGAAACAGTTCCTGAACTCGTAAGAAAGAGCGATATTATGAATGTGAGTCCATTTGCCGGCAAGCCGGCAAAAGAGTCGATGCTGGTCGATATTCCCGCGCTGATCACCGCGTACTATACCGAATCGCCTGACGTCGGCATTGCGGCGCAGAAGGTGGCGTTCGGCACGTCGGGGCATCGCGGCTCCTCGCTCGACCGCTCGTTCAACGAGAAGCATATTCTGGCGATTACGCAGGCCATCTGTCTCTACCGCAAACAGCAGGGGATCGACGGGCCGCTCTACCTGGGAATGGATACCCACGCCCTCTCGACCCCGGCGCTGGCGACAGCGCTGGAAGTGCTGGCCGCCAATGAGGTCGATGTTCGGATCGCACCGGACAACGAATATACGCCGACCCCGGCGATCTCCCATGCCATTCTGACCTACAATCGGGGCCGCACGACTGGGCTCGCCGACGGTATCGTCATCACACCATCGCACAACCCCCCGTCCGACGGAGGGTTCAAATACAATCCTCCTAGCGCGGGACCTGCGGACACTTCGGCCACCAAATGGATCGAGACGCAGGCGAACGCGTTTCTGGCCGACGGTCTGCGCGACGTCAAACGGACCTCTGTGGAGAAGGCGCTGCGCGCCTCCACCACGCAGCGGCACAACTATATCGAGGCTTATGTCGGGGATCTCGGCAATGTGATCGACATGGAGGTGATCCGGGGAGCCAAAATTCGGCTGGGAATCGATCCTCTGGGCGGAGCGGGTGTACACTACTGGGGACCGATTGCCGAGCGGTTCGGGCTGAATCTGACGGTGGTCAACCCCAACGTCGATCCGACGTTCCGCTTTATGTCGGTGGACTGGGACGGTAAGATTCGTATGGATCCCTCCTCTTCCTATGCCATGCAGAGCCTGATCGGCCTGAAAGACCGCTTCGATGTGGCGGCCGCCTGCGACACCGACCATGACCGGCACGGCATCGTCACGCCGAGCGGCGGACTCGTGCCGCCGAACCACTATCTGGCGGTCGCTATCTACTACCTGTTCCAGCATCGGCCCGGATGGAGGCCCGATGCGGCGGTCGGCAAGACGCTGGTCAGCAGCCAGATGATCGACCGGGTGACCGCGAAGATTGGCAGGAAACTCTGCGAGGTGCCGGTCGGCTTCAAGTGGTTCGTGGACGGGCTGCTCGACGGTTCGCTTGGTTTTGGTGGTGAGGAGAGCGCGGGAGCGTCCTTCGCCCGTCGCGACGGCTCCGTCTGGACCACGGACAAGGACGGCATCATCCTGGCGCTGCTCTCCGCCGAGATCACCGCACAGATGGGCAAAGACCCGAGCGAAGTCTACGCCAGCCTGACCGCCGAACTGGGTTCACCTGTCTACGACCGCATCGAAGCGCCCGCCACACCCGAGCAGAAGGCAATCCTCTCCAAACTATCGCCCGAACAGGTGACCTCGACCGAACTGGCCGGCGAAAAGATCGACAGGATCCTGACCACCGCTCCCAGCAACGGCGCGCCGATCGGCGGGCTGAAGGTGGAGACGGCGAGCGGCTGGTTCGCGGCGCGTCCCTCCGGCACCGAGAATATCTACAAGATCTACGCCGAAAGCTTCCAGGGTACGGATCACCTCCACCGCATTCAGGAAGAGGCGCAGACCATCGTCAGCGCCGCCCTCGCTGGAGCCGCCAAGGGCTAAGGAGTGCAGCGATGACCGCCGACAGCAGTGAGCCGTCCGAGATCGTGATTCGATCCGCTTCCGAGGGTGGCGAAACCCATGTGAACCTGATGGTCGGCAAAAAACGCGTCAGCTGGCTTTCGATCATCCCGTTTACGATACGGATTGGGTCGGCGGCGGTGCGCATGGACGGCATCGGCGGAGTCGGGACAGATGCCCATCATCGCAGGCGCGGTTACTCGCGCCGTGTCCTGGAGGCCGCTGTCACCCACATGCGCAGCGGCGACGCTGCAGTCTCCATGCTCTACGGTATTCCCGATTTCTACCCGAAGTTCGGCTATGCCACGGCGGGGCCGGATCATCTCGTCCTGCTCAGCGATCTGGAACGCGACAGCGTACTGCCATCCGGGTGGAGTGTGCGTGACTTCGCCGTTTCCGACCTCCCTGCCATGCAGGCGATCTATACACGCAGCATAGCGCAGTCGGTCGGAGCGGCAGTGCGCCCGGCAGAGGGCGGGGTATGGCGGCATCTGACAGGCGGGACGGAGGAGGAGGAGCCGGATGCCTGCCGGGTCGTTCTCGGGCCGGATGGGCTGATTCACGGCTATGTGTGGCGGGCGCGATGGTGCTGGTACGTCAAACACAAACTTGAGACCGACTATCGGGACGCGCTGGTGTTAGGAGAAGTGATGGCGGACGATTCAGTGGCTGCGGACGCGGTTCTCGCCGCCTGTCAGCAGTGGGCACTGGCCGAGTCCGCGCACCGCAGGATAAAACAGGTGGTGCTTGCCTTTCCGCCCCACGGTGCGACTGCCGCAGGCGCCCGGTATCGGTCCACCCGGTTTGTGCAGAACTACAGCGCCTGCGGCAGCTCGATGGCGCGTGTTCTCGATGTCACCCGCCTGCTCCACGCCCTGGAACCGGAGCTGCAGGCACGTCTGCGCCAAGCACGATCCCAATTTGCTGGTGCCCTCATTTTTGAGACGGAACTTGGGGACGCGACTCTGCATATCGTCCCGAACGCTGTCACAGTGACACAAGGCGCGGATTCGAATTCCGATGCTCTGCGGGTTAACCTGCCGCAGTCGGAACTGGCCCGGCTGGCGCTCGGAGCTTTCCCGCCCGGTGACCTTCTGGCCCGCCTGCCTCGGCCTCCGTCGGAAGAGACCGCGATGCTGCTGGAAAATATGTTTCCGCTCCGCTGTCCCCACATGTATCTGCCGGATCGCTACTGAGGTTCAGGGGCCGGTTTTGACGGCTTTGGGATCCGCCAGGCCGAAGGCTGTGCGCAGCGCGGTGCGGTCGATCTCTTTTCCGGCCATGTAAACTGCGGCAATGTGATGGAGATTGCGGATGTCGGCGAGCGGGTCGGCATCGAGGAGGAGCAGGTCGGCATAGCGGCCCGGCCGAATCGTTCCGACGTCGGCGCTTTTGTGCAGGACTGCGGCGGCGCGGCCGGTGGCGGCCTGCAGGGCGTCTGACGGAGAGAGGCCCGCTTCGACCAGCAGCTGCAGCTCTGCGAGAAGTCCGGCTCCGGGGAGAACCCAGGGGGCGGGCGTGTCGGTTCCGGCGAGGATGGGGATACCGGCCTTGTGCAGGCGCTCGACCAGTCCCAGGAACTGCGGTTTGGCATGATGGGCCTGTTCGAAATCCTGCGGTGTCCAACCCTTGGTGGCGAGGAAGTCCCAATACGAATCGTTCCAGAACCGCCGCCAGCCGTCGGGAACCACCGCCCAATCGGCGTAGGTCGTGGCAGCGCCCTGTTCGCCTCCGACCGGCAGGAGTGCGACGGCCAGGGTAGGAGTGACGGCGACGCGATGCCGGGCCAATGCCTGAAGGAGATGTTTTGTCTTCGGGCCGTTCAGATCGACCTCTGCGATGCCGACGAAAGCGGCATGATAGCCTTCAGGTGTCTGCGGTGGCAGAACGCGCAGCTCCTCGAACAGCGTGGTGATATGCTCCAGATTGTCGATGCCCATCTCGGCAGCGGCGCTGGGCAGAGTGTCGTGCAGATGCGCGGTGACGGGAAGATGACGGCGGTGCGCTTCTGTGATGACAGCGCGGGCCACATCCGGCCGGGCGCGCACATAGAGTTTTACGCCATCTGCGCCTTCCTTCTGCATCGCATCGAGGAGATTCGGCACCTCGGACGGACCCTGAACGGCGACGGCTCCCCACCAACTCGGCTTGCCTTCGTCGATATTGCGGCCCATCCAGTACCTGCGGGGCAGGATTTCGCCCTGTGCGGCGCGATCCCGCAGCGCCTGCATGACCGCGCCATTGGAGCCGACATCCCGCACGGAGGTGACCCCATACAGCACGAAAGCGCCGGGCGTCAGGATTTCGTCGATATGCACATGCATATCTATCAGCCCCGGCACCAGCCATTTGCCCTGCGCGTCGATCCGGCGGGCATCCGGCGGGATCGTTACCTGCTGCCGTGTGCCGATGGCGGCGAAGCGACCGCTGCGTATCAAGACGACCGCATCGTGAATCGGCAGCCGCCCCGTCCCGTCCCAAACCGTCGCACCGATAAGGACGACCGGCGGATCGACTGCACGAGTCGCGAGGGTCGCCATACAGGCTAATGTGGCAAATAACGTCAGAAACATGGGAGTATAGCTTTCCTTTGCCGAGGGATGTTGTCCCGAATCGAAGGACGTTGTCCTTCGGACGGAGCAACTTCAAACACCGAGTTAGATTTTGTTCTCTGCAAGCAATAGTGTTGTGTCCGTGCAGGCGGACCTTCGGCCGCAGGCCCAAGCGAAGGACTTCAGTCCATTGCCCGCATTGCGTTCGCTTACTGCGGATCGCGATATCCTGATCTCAGAGCATGGCGATATCAAAACGTTTACCCCAACTTATTGAGGTGATACCTTTCAGTATGGAACCTGCTTGCAATCCCGGCAGCGGCGGCGTATAATGGGAACATCGACAACCTGTGAGGAGTGTACACCATTGCGCGCTGAAATCGTTTCGGTCGGGACGGAACTGCTGATGGGGCAGATCGTAGATACCAACGCCGCCTACATGGCGCGTGGGCTGGCGGAGGTTGGGATCTCGATCTATCGGCGGACTACGGTTGGCGACAATATGGACCGTCTGGTCACGGCATTGAAGGCCGCATTCGAGGAGTCCGATGTGGTGCTGACGATCGGCGGGCTCGGCCCGACCATGGACGACATCACCCGCGAAGGGCTGGCCCTCGCGCTCGGAGATACGCTTGTGCAGGATGCGCAGATCGCGGAGGGGCTGCGGCAGTTCTTTACGAAGCGCAATATGCCGGTCCTGGAGAGCAATCTGCGGCAGGCGCTGGTCCCTGTGCATGGCCGTGCGATTGAAAACCCGAATGGCACGGCGCCCGGCGTCCTGTTCGAGAAGGACGGCAAAATCGGCATCGCCCTGCCCGGCCCCCCGAACGAGTTCATTCCCATGATGGACAACCACGTGCTG
>JAYTGR010000959.1:0-3024 GCA_043733205.1 Chthonomonadaceae bacterium | reverse complement strand
ATCCGAGTCAAGGCCCAGAATGTGTTGGTAGCGGAAGTGGTTGGGCGCAAGGCCAGCCGGAAAGAAGAGAACAGATGAAATTATGGAAAGCGGGGCTCTGCGCCCTGATCGTGTGCGGTGGGCAGGCGCTTCTCAATCGGTGTGTCGCAGCCCAGCAGGCTGCGGCAGACACCAAACACAGCGCTTCGGGAGTATTACAGCCGTTTCGCTATCAGGATGTCACTCTCACAGGCGGGCCACTGGGCAGTCAGGCCGCCGTGGCGCGCGACTTCTATCTGGCGCTTTCGGAGGATAACCTGCTCAACGGCTTTCGCAAGCGTGCCGGCCTGCCCGCTCCCGGCCAGCCGATGGGCGGCTGGTACGATCCAGACAACTTCGCGGGAGCACACCCCTTCGGACAGTACGTGTCGGCGCTGGCCCGGATGTATATGGATACGGGGGATATCCGCTTCAAGGAGAAGGTCGCCCGACTGGTGCATGGGTTCCATGAGACCCTCGCTGCGGACGGCTATTTCTACTCTTCCGAGAAGGTGTTCCGCGAGTGGCCGAACTACCTCTATGACAAAAACTGCATCGGAATGCGCGACGCCTATAGCCTTACCGGCTGCGATGAGGCGCTGGTCGTTCTGAAAAAAATGACGGACTGGGCGGTCAAAAACCTCCCTCGCCGCCGGGACGAATGGTACACCCTGCCCGAAAATTTCTACAGCTGCTACGCGCTCACGAACGATCCGCGCTATCTGCAGATGGCGAAGGAGTACGACTACAGCAAAGAGTACTACGATCCCTTTGCCGCCGGCGTCAACGCGTTTACTCCGGATCGCCACGCCTACAGCCATGTCAATACGCTCTGCTCGGCGGCCAAAGCCTACGAAGTGACGGGCGATGAAAAATATTTCAAGACGATTGAGAACGCCTGGACCTTCCTAACGACGACGCAGATGTACGCCTCGGGCGGATGGGGGCCACGTGAGCTCTTCGTGACTCCCGGACAGGGCAATCTCGCCAAGTCGATCGAGAGCACCGACAATCACTTCGAGACGCCCTGCGGTTCCTACGCCAACGTGAATCTGGACCGATACCTCCTGCGCTTTACGGGTGCCGCCAAATACGGCGACAATATGGAGCGCGTTCTCTACAACGGTATGCTCGCCACGCTCCCGATGCAGCCCGACGGCAAGACCTTTTACTACTCCGACTATCGGTCCGGCAGCCGCAAAGCCTATTTCAACTCAGCATGGCCCTGCTGTTCAGGAACCTACGCGCAGATCACAGCAGACTATCCACTCGATGTTTACTTCCACGACAAGCGCGGCCTCTATGTCAATCTCTTCACACCCTCGCGTGTTCACTGGGATCAGGCAGGGCAGTCCCTCTCCGTCGAACAGTCCACGTCCTATCCAGAGACCGACACGACCACGCTGACGATTCATACTGAGCAGCCGACGCGCTTTGCTCTGCATGTACGCGTTCCCGCATGGACAGCAGGACCCCCCGTCGTAAAGATTGGGGGCAGGCGGGTGCAGGTCAAGGCGGCACCTGGAACTTTCCTGACGCTCGACCGAACCTGGCGGGAGGGAGAGAAACTGCAGGTCACCCTGCCGATGGGGCTGCATACCGAGGCGATCGCCCCGGAGACGCCGGACCGCCGGGCGCTGCTGTACGGTCCGCTCCTGCTGGTCGCTCTCTCGGACAAACCGGTCACGCTGGAGGGTGAGAAAGCCCGTTTCGAAGTCGTGAAGAGAAAGGGCGCGGCTGCCACGTTCCGCACCCGATCCGGCGAAATTACCTTCATGCCCTTTTACAAGGTAAAGGATGAGCGGTACACCACTTATCTGACCCTGCCGAATAGCCTTCCATAAACAGTGTGCGCGTCTCGCAGGCATCGCGCAGTGGAGAGGGGCTGCGGTGGTCTCCTTGATATTTCGTGTTTCTGTGTCGTGTGTCGTTTTCTCGTCGCTCTCTGGTTTTCGGGTCGAGCCTCAACCTCGCAGGAACCGGAGAGTCACGCCGAGATGCCCATTTTAGGCAGAATCACGAGCTGCAGAAGCAGTTAGGACAGGCCCAACAATTACCGCTTCACTTTTCATGTTGGATGACGGGACGATCATGAAGCAGTTATTTTCGCGCGTCTCCTTAGAGGGCGATAAAGTCCAGCGGCATCAGCCAATCCGTCCTCGTATCTCCTTGTCTGTTGACTTGCTCGTCCGATAATTGTGCGTCGTCGAGGGGTGAACAAACCGCGTATAAGTCGCAGAAGGTAAGTCATATCGGTTTGTTGAACAGTAGAGGCACCGCAGACAGCATCGATATGAAGGAAGACACTGGCTATCTGATGCACACAACCGACTATCATGCCAAGTACTTCGCTTATGACCTGACAAAACGTTGTGCCTCCGATAGTCCAGAGAAGCTTGCCGGCGCGGTCGCAAGCGCCCAGGTAGATCTCAATCCGCATCAGGTAGATGCTGCGCTTTTCGCGTTCAACTCTCCGCTCTCGCGTGGAGCGCTCTTGGCGGACGAGGTCGGACTGGGCAAGACCATCGAGGCGGGCCTGGTGATCTCCCAGAAGTGGGCGGAGCGAAAGCGCCGCATCCTGGTCATCACGCCCTCCAATCTCCGGAAGCAGTGGCATCAGGAAATGGGCGAAAAGTTTTTCCTGCCGTGCGCCATTCTTGAAACGCGCTCCTACAACGCAGCGATCAAGCAAGGGGATTTCCGACCTTTCGAGCAAACCGATACGGTCGTCATCTGCTCCTATCAGTTCGCCCGCAATAGAGCTGCCGACGTTCACGCAGTTGCCTGGGATCTGGTAGTGATCGATGAGGCCCATCGCCTGCGCAATGTCTATAAACCCTCCAATGTTATCGCGAACACGCTCAAGAAGACGCTGGAGCACAAACGCAAACTGCTCCTGACGGCGACTATAGTGGTCGGGTTTGTCAAGACACGGATCAGACTATTTTTAAGTTAGATCCGTCTCCTTTCTGTGGGAACTTGTTCCCTCGGTCGATTGAGGTGGGA
>JAYTGR010000958.1:0-3026 GCA_043733205.1 Chthonomonadaceae bacterium | reverse complement strand
CTGCGATTTCTGCCCAGGTTCCCCTGAGTTCTAAAAGGGGAGCTGCCATCTAAAGAACCTCCTGTATTTGCATTTTGCTGAAGGACTATGAGATCAGTCTACCGTACGCAAACGAGCGTGTCAACTATCGCGCGTTATTCGATGATAAGCCAGGTGAAGCTGTTGGCGGGAATGGTGATAGGGAGGGAGACGTTGTATTGTCGGTTGAGGAGATAGGTTTTTGGTTTGCCGTCGTGGGTGCGGATGCGGGCGGTTTTGGTCAGGCCAGTATAGTAGAGGGGCAGAGAGATGGTGCGAGTCAGGGCACTGCTGGTGGGGTTGTAGAGGACGGCAAAGCCCTTCTCTTTTAGCTGTGGATTGACGTGCAGCAGGCCGTCCCAGTCGCGGCCATCGGGGCGGCGCAGGTGGATCGTGTCGGCGTCGAGGATCGGGCGGTGCTGCTTGTAGAAGGCGACCCATTTCTTGACCATGAGGCGCGTGGTGTCGGTGTCGTAGAGACGAGGGCCGCGATAGCAGGCCTGGACGCCGCTGAGCAGGTTCTGGACCAGATGCTGTTCGTAGGCGTCGAGATGTTCGGAGAGCGGCTCCAGGGTGGCTGCCGCGCCGCCGCCCTGATACTCGACCAGCGGCACGAAGGTCCATCCCATGCTCGGCGCTTTGAACCAGGTGCCGTCGTAGATGTTCTGCCGGCCGTGGATCAGCTGCTGGGCGCGCGGCAGGGACCAGTTGGTTTCGCGATAGCCCATCGGCGACTTGGTGGAGCCGTTCAGGAAATACCAGTCCGGCACATTGAGCGAGATGTCTCGGGCGCGGCACCACTGGTAAAATTCGCTGATCTGTGTCCACTGTGTCCACTGCGAATCGCCGAGCCCTTTGTGGCCGGGGTGGGTGGTGGAAGCGCAGACATCGCCGGGATAAGAGCCGTCATGCTCCAGGACATCCATGCCGGTCTGCTCGAAGAAGGCGGTCAGTTTGTGGAAGTAGCCGATGCCCCATTGGCTGCCGAGGCAGGGCGAACTGCCGAAGGTCGGGCCGTTGGGCTGCACCTCGTGGGGCACGACGACGTCCTGGGAGGGACCGATACTCCGGCTGGCCAGCAGGGAGTAGCCGCCAAGGCGGATGCCTTTGCTGTGGGCGTAGTCGGCGAGCTCTTTGAGGGTGGCGAGGTAGGCCGGATCGGTGTTCTCCATGTCGAGGCCGCTGCCGAAGGAGAGGATCGCCATCTCGAACCCGACTTCGGCGCACTGGTCGATGGCGCTGCGCACCGCTGTCGGATTGGACTGGCGGATATGCATCAGGATCGGGTTCTCGGTGGCCCACGGTGCGAGAGTGCGGTACATGCGGCGCAGGGCGAGGCCATTGCGCTCCTTGTCGGTCGAGTCGTAGAGAAGTTCGTAGACACGGTAGGTGTCGAGAGACTTTCCGGCGGCAATCGTCAGATCGGGGCCGAGAGGCGGACGGCATTCGAGCAGGTTAGGGGTCTTGCGATCGTAGTTGACCTGGGTGTCGTACTGCGGATCAGGAACCCAGTGCGCGACTTTATTGGCCTCACGCGGCTCCATGCCGTTGAAAGCGTAGTCGCTGTCGATGTGGATATTCGGCAGCTCCCAGCGCTCGGGCTGTCCCACAATCGACTGCGCCTCGACGACCGCCAGGATCTCCGTTGTAAGCGTATTCAGGGTGACAGACGTCGTCCCATTGTTCTCGATAGTAAGCCATTTTGCGAGCAGCGGCAGGCCGTCGTATAGTTCATAATGCACGGTGACTTGCAGGCCAGGGAGTTTCCCGGTCGGGGGCGCAAAGTGGAGGGTGAGCGACACACCGGGCGGCGGCCAGGGCAGATCGGCCGCGCGCTGCGGACGTTTCCAGGGGAATCGTGGCTGGGTCTTTCCGGTCTCCATGCGCACGAACTGAAACCCCCCTGGATCGGCGGTCAGGGCGTCGAGCCACTCCGGGAGCAGGTAGGCGTAGTCCGGCTGGCCCCGCAGCCCGCCGACATCATAATGTACCCCGTCGAACTGCAGCTGTGCTTCCGGTTTGACGCCGCGCAGAACCGTCTCGCCGGTCATCAGGTTGTCGAAGCCGACGGTGGCGGCATTGGGAGCGATCCGAAAAGTGCGGCGGATCAGCCCGTTCTCCAGCACGACCTCATGGCGGTCGGGGATCAGATGGACCGCAGCTTTCACCGGCGCCGCCGTGACCAGCCAGTCAGCCGGACGTGCCGTCTCCGCAGTCTGTGTGCCCGGTATCGTACTCGCCGGTATCGATGTTCCCATACCCAAAAAACGCTGCATCTGTCCCTCCCGTTCTGTCTCGTTCCCAAACCGCGAACATATTCTGCCAGTATAGCACCCTGCGAGGCGGGAAGCCGAGGATTTCGAGCAGCTTACGCGCCTTCATATCTCTGGAGACGAATGGGCAGGGTGTCTAACGTCTCTTCTCGTGGGCGGAAGACAGAGGGGATAGTGTGTCCCTGCGGAGCGCTGTCTGCACGGAGCAGCTCGTCGTGGGAAGCGGCTTCGGGAGCGCTGCCGACAGGCCGCAGGAGGGCGTAGGAAGCCTCCGAGGCGCTCGAAGGCCGCAGCAGCAGATAAGGCGCCTGCTGGCGGCGGATCCGCTCCTGAAGGTGCGATTGGCATGTCTGTGCAGCCTCCTGAACAATCGGATTATCGGCGGCCACGCCCCTGCCCTGTGCCAGCCAGGCGGCCGCTGGCAGCGCCTGACTGTCACCGATCTGGTCGAACGCGTGGAGTATGGAGACGAAAAAAGAGGCTGGCAGCCGCTGGGAGCGCGGCGTGCTGAGCGCGCGGGCCAGAGCAGTCCGATGGAGGAAACCGAGCAGATGCGCATCGGAAGCGCGCAGACGCAGCAGCAGATGCGTGATGGGCGGAACGATGGCGTTCCGCACGGCGGGGTTGGTGAACTCCAGCAGTTCGATGAGAGCCGGCAGGGCGTTCAGATCGTCGATGTCGGTAATACTCTCCGCAAGGCGCTTTCTCCGCTGGCCAAGGGCAGCCATGGAGATC
>JAYTGR010000957.1:0-3039 GCA_043733205.1 Chthonomonadaceae bacterium | reverse complement strand
GCGTCCGGTCCACCTTACTGCCGGTCAGCTTACGCAGGGCGACGTTGAGGAGCTGGGCGGTGTCCTGGGAATCGTCGGCCTCCATCAGCGCGATCATTTTGGGAATCAGATGCGGGTCGGTAGCCGTGGAGAGCGCCTGCATGAAGATCCAGCTGTCGGAAGACGGATAGTCGTCCATCAGCATATTGAACAGCAGGTCGGAGGCCCACACGCTTTTGACGGCTCCGAGGATGGAGGCAGCAGCATAACGGATGTAGTTTGGGCTGTTTTTGGTGGTCAGCGGCAGGATCGCCCGCTTCACGAACGCCTCGTCCGGCTGCAGATTGCGCACGACGTAGATGACGGTGGGATTGGTGGGAACGGGCGGCGACAGCGCCTTTTCGAGCCCGGCCAGGATACCAGCGTCGAGAGCGGTGCGCCGCCGCAGCTGCGCCAGGTCGCTTGTGTCTCCGAACTCCAGGCGCATCAGAATGTTGAGCAGAGACGTGCGTTCGACTTCGTCGGCGTTGACATACTGCTCGACAAAGGTTTTGCAGCCTTCGATGACGACATCCGCTAACGGTTTTCCCTTGATTCCCTCGCGCCAGATCCGGTAAGCGGCAGGATCGTTGATGAAGTTCCGAAAGGCGAAGTTCTGGAGCATATCGAAAGCCTGATACTGCACGGAGGCGTTGTTGTCGTTCGCCCCCAGATCCAGAACCTCCAGCATGTGCGGGTTGTCGCTGCGGACGAAAGCGAAGAGCAGCATCTGTTTCGCGGCCGCCGAAGAGATGTTTTTCCAGCTGTCGCGCACGATCTCGAAGGTTTCGTCCGGCTTGGCCTTCGAAAGCTCCAGGTTGGCGAGATAGCTCTCCTGCGCGTGCGTGATGAGCTGTTCGGTCATGGCGGCGCGATCTTTCGGCACAAGGTGCTTCCCCTGCGCCTTCACGCCCCGTACACCGCACAGCAGCCCCATCGCCGCCAGAATCAGAACCGTTCCTCGCACCCCCATGCTGGTTGTTTCCTCTCCGCTCACGCTGCTACATTCCGTTATACGATACGGACCCAGCCAAATATTCGCGAGCGAACCCGATTCTCCTTCTCCTGCTTAATTAAACACCGACTTTGACGGCGGTGTCGGCTTTGGCTTTGTCCAGGATAGACTGAACGAGCACATCGGGCGCGATGCCCTCGGCCTGACCCTCGAAGTTCATGATGAGTCGATGACGCAGGGCAGGAATGGCCACGGAGGCGATATCCTCGACGGCGACACTGTAGCGGCCCGCCAGCAGCGCTTTGATCTTGGCCGTCAGAATGATCGCCTGCGCGCCGCGCGGACTGGAGCCGTACCGCACGAACTGCTTGATCTGCGGAGGCGCGTGGACCGAATCGGGCTGGGTGCCCAGGACGACCTTGATCGCGAACTCACGCACGGAGGGCGAGATCGGCACCTCGCGCGCCAGGGTGCGCATCTGCAGAATCGTCGGGCCGTCCAGTACGTGGGAGATCGGGGGAGCGGGCGTGCCGGTCGTACGATCGACGATCACCGACAGATCTTCGAATGTCGGCGAGGTGACGAGCAGCTTGAACAGGAAGCGGTCCAGCTGCGCTTCCGGCAGCGGATAGGTGCCTTCCATCTCGATCGGGTTCTGCGTGGCGAGCACGAAGAACGGCTCCTGCAGGGTGTGCCGAATGCCCGCCACTGTGACGTTGTGCTCCTGCATCGCCTCCAGCATGGCGGACTGCGTCTTCGGTGTGGCGCGGTTGATCTCGTCGGCCAGGACGATATTGGCGAAGACAGGCCCAGGCTGGAACTTGAACTCTTTCTGTCCGGAGGCGTTCTCCATCAGAATATTGGTGCCGGTGATGTCGGCAGGCATCAGGTCCGGCGTAAACTGCACCCGCGCGAATTTGAGACTGACAGCCTCCGAAAGAGTGCGCACCAGCAGTGTCTTGCCCAGCCCAGGCACTCCTTCCAGCAGAGCATGTCCGCTGGCCAGCATACAGATCAGCACCCCGTCGATGATCGGTTCATTGCCGACGATGACCTTGCCGATTTCGGCTTTGACGCGTTGAAAATCGTTTTGAAACCCGGCAGCCTGCCGCTCGATGTCGCTCATGGGACTCCTCTATCCGTAGGTGCAAACGGAAATTACGGACGGATATTTTCGAAATACTTCTTGACCTGCTCTTTATAAGTGGCGGGAATGCTCTCTTTATCCAGAGTGCTTTCCGCCTGCTTTTTGCTGGACTGGTAGACCTGGTAGTAGGGCGTATTGCTGTGTGCAGGGTCGGCATCGCCGGTGAAATTCTGCTGCAGCTCCTGCCCGTTCTCCGTGCGTGAACCTTTGATCTGACCGTTGGGCAGATGTTTGGAGGGAGAGGTTTTTGCGGACACATATTTGGCCAGATCCTGTGCGGATCCGCTTTTGCCGACGCCTTTGTTGAGCTGCTGTTTGCCTGTCGCCAGCAGGCGCGGATGGGTCGCGTCCGGATCCTTCATCGCAGAGGTCGCATGGCCCTGCCCACCGTACCCATTGCCCGGCCCATTGCCGCCGAAGCCGGGTTTGCCGCCCGGCATCGTCATTTTGCCGTTCTGCAGTCCCTGGGCCAGACCCTCCAGCTCTTTCATATCCATCATCGCCGTTCCGCCCTGGCCCTTGCCCATCTGCTGCCCGATCTGCTGCATCATCTGCGCCATCTTCGCCATATTCTCGGCGCTCATGCTGCTCATCTGCTGCATCTGCTGGGCCATCTGCTGCATTTTCTCGCCTGCCTGCTGCTGGTTGGTGTCTTTGAGGTTCTGGGCCAGCTGCTGCAGCGCCTTCTGCATTTTCTGCATCTCCTCTTTCGACATCTGACCGGACTTCATCTGATCGGCCATCTTCTCCATCGCGGCCTGCATCTGCTGATGGTCCTGGTTCGCCAGAGCATCCGCCATCTGCTTCATCGCCTCCTGCGCCTTTTTCATCGCGTTCGACGGCTGCGGCTGATCGGCTTTGGCGTTCGGAGCGGGCTTCTGGATGCTGCGCGGATCGGCGGGCTTCTGCTGCGCCTTCG
>JAYTGR010000956.1:0-3040 GCA_043733205.1 Chthonomonadaceae bacterium | reverse complement strand
TGAAACATCGCAAACGTCTGGCTGTCGCGCTGCTCGCAGGGGGGGCGGCAAGCGTCGTGTTCTATTGGCAGAGCAGAAGTCAGAAGGGAAACGACGACCTCCTGGCCAGGCATAAGGAGGCCATCGTTCTGACGTTTTCTCCTGCGCCGCTGACAGACAATCCGTGGCACAAATATCGCTTCCCGTCCACTCCCTCCGCACAAGGCGGCGGGCTTATCCAGACAGAAGGGATCGCTGCGGACAAGGATCCCAAAACCGGGAAACCTCTTGTGGGTACCGGAACCTATCCCTGGAACCCTGGTTCTATTACGATCGATGGCAGCGAGAACTCCGCTCTGGAGACGATCCGCAGATTCGTAGGAATCGAGCCGGGATACAAGATGACACAGAACGTGCCGAGCAGTGTCGTGCCGCACGGCTCTGTCGGAACCGTGTACTGCCAGCCTTTGAAGAACCGCATCACGTTCCGTTACAGGCAGCGCGCGAACGGTGGCCTCTTCCATCCCAACGGTGTCGAAGAGCTGCGTACAGGGTACGTAGACCGCCCGACAGGCGGCACCTCGTACATTATCTGGGTGCAGGATGCGGGCACCGAGTGGCCCGAAACGACCTCGATCGATTTGCTGCGTATGCCCAACTGATCCGCCTCTATCGAAGCAGGCAGACAAAAAAATTTGGGGCCGATTTATCGGCCCCAGGGGAGGATCCATTACTCACGTTTTCTTAGGAGTGAAACGTACAACGATCACTAATTTAGACGCGGTGGATGCACCAGGGTTTCGGTGAGTTTGCGGCTTGGAAATTATTTTTGCCTCTGCCAAATCCAAAACGCCTTTTTCGACCAGGGGCGCACTGTTGGCAGAGGCAGCGATTTCAAGCCGTGTCGAATCAGGCTTCGGCAATCACTTTGCGGATACGGTCGTCAAAGGCTTTCTGATCGACGATAAACGACTGCAGCGCCGACTCCGTCATCAGGTCGTCGAGCGAGGCCCGTCCGGCCCAGGCTGCCGTATCGGGGATCTTTCCCTTGGTTCGGATGGAGGTCTGCTCGTCGGGAGTGAAGCTGCTGAACAGCTTGGTGCCGTACTCTTTGTCGGCCGCGCGCAGATCGTTGCCGTTCAGGTTTACACCGCCACGTGAGGCCAGTTCCGCCGCAAACTTCTTGAAGTTGTCGTCTATTGTCCAGAGCACCTCGACACTGCTTTTATCGGTGCTGCTGCCGAGCGTTACCTCGTAAGTTTCTCCGGTGCGCAGGGTCAGGTCCGCCGCCGTATGCCCCTGACTGTAGAACTCTCCGACCGCCTTCGGCGGGATGGTGTAGACATCCACGCCGGCCAGAGAGATCATCTGCTCGGCGCTTCGCATGGAGGCGGCGATCTGATGCGTGGGAATGTCGGGGTAGGTCTCGCGCAGTTCGCGCACGGCGGCCTGCGAGGCCAGTGTCACCTTCTCACCGACGAACTTACCGTCCCCAAGATGGTTGTCCGCCACGACGGCGTTCAGCCGGCCCAGAAAGACATTGACATAGTTGGGCTTCGACAGCAGGGCGGCGAGATAGTTCTGGCGGGCGGAGAAGCCGAGCGTGTAGTTGATCGGAATGCCTTCGGCGCGCACGCGAGCCACGGCGCAGAAGCCTTCGGGCGTCAGGGGGATCTTCACGATAAAGCGGTCCGGCTGAATAGCGATGTAGCGCTGCGCGTAACGCACCGTCTTCTCGATATCCTGCCCGACGGCGGGATGCAGCTCCACGCTGACCATGGCATCGAATGCCCGCACCAGGCGCAGGGCGATATGGCAGTTGACGACGAACACGACATCCAGCACCAGTTCGTCCTCGGAGATGCCGGGCTCGATCTCTTTGACGCGGCGGGCAACATCCTTGATGACATCGTCCATGATGCCTGTCTGCACCACCTGATTGGCCAGGGTGTTGTTGGTGGTGAGGGCGGACATCTCCAAACGCCAGAGTTTGCTGGCCTCTTCCAGGTTCCCTGTGTCGAGCCAGAGCTGCGTGCCCAGCGCCCGGAACTTCGCCAGAGCAGGATCGCTGGCAGGCGTCGGCACACGCTCCGGCGCGTGTTTGACGTCGCGAGCCAGTTCCGCCAGAAGCTCCTCTTTGCGGGTCAAATTCAACGTTGCAGTCATGCGGTTTCTCTTCCTTTCGTGCGTCTCGGCGACGTGTTACCCTCCGGCGCATCACCGGACATTCTTTCGACAGACAGTCCGGCTATCCCTCCCAAATTACGGAATCGGAAGGCTTTAGGAGAGGCCGTACCAGCCTTTGGTGCGCGGCATCATCCAGAGTACGCCGATCACGACGGCGGCGACTGCGAACAGAGCGGCCGCGGTCGGACGCAGGTTCAGCAGCGCAAAGAGGATCAGCACCCCGAAATGGACCATCCAGGCCCAGGGGCGCTGGGTCCAGGCTGCCCACGCCACGACGCCCAGCAGAATCGCTGCGGGTATCAGCAGAATCGCCGAGAGAATAGGGCCTATGGTTCCGAACGCGGAAGCCACGTAGTTGGTTCCCTCCGCATTGGTCGTCTGCCGGGCGGCGAAGCTGGCGAAGACCATGCGCAGCGGCCAGAACAGCGCGAACACGATGTCCAGGACCGTCATGGCGATCACGGCGGGCGGACGGGTATCGAGATAGGCGACCTGTTTGACCAGTCTGCCCTGATAGGTCTCGCCCTTGAGCTGACCGCTGTAGGCGGTCAGCGGATTCATGCAGGCTTTGCACAGCGCCGCGCCTGTATCGTTGGGTGTCCCGCAGTTGGGACATTGAATGGTATCCGGCATCTTGCTCTCATTTCAATTTTCGAGTTTTGACTTTCGATTTTAGAAACGCCATCGTATTCGACGCGCTTTCCTGAAACTCGCTGGGATGATTCTCCGAGAGAACGCCTTGATAGATATTGGCGAGCCGCTTCAGTTCCGCCTGTTCGAATGCGAGCGTTTCGCGCAGTCCCGCCTCGAGGGAACGCGGCAGAAAGTCCAGTTCCAGGCGGGCCTTCTGGTCGATGCCCAGATAAGTCGTCCC
>JAYTGR010000955.1:0-8365 GCA_043733205.1 Chthonomonadaceae bacterium | reverse complement strand
GAAGAGGCCCAGGAGCAGAAAGGGGTTTACACTTTCAGCGCTGCTTACCAGGGGAATGGCCAGCAGCTGAGGGAGAACAATGCTGACGATCAGCAGTGCGACGATCGCGCCGTTGCACTCCTGTTTGATGGCGCCTACGATCAGATAGACGACCAGGGCCGCGACCGGCCCGAACAGAAAGCCGACGACCAGCATGATGCCGCAGTCCAGCATGGCCTCTTCGAAGAAGGGGATCGCTCGGGTGGCGCCCAGAGCCAGCATGAGCAGGAACATATCGGCGTATGCCACCCCCATGATCGCGTTCGGCGCGAAATGAATCAGCAGCATCGAGAAAGCGACGAGCGAGAAGCAGAATGCCAGCGCTTTCTCCCAGCGCTCTCCAGCCGGAGCAATATCGTCGAACTGGAGATCGATGGCCTGCGCGGAGTAGGCGCCAGGCGGCAGCTGCGCATTGGTATAAGGGCTCCCGGCCAGGGCCTGGGTGGGCATAGCCGGTGCGGGCGGCGGACCTTCCACGACCTCCCCCGTCAGGGCGACCCGGCGCGTCGGGCCGGATAGAGGCATTTGCCTTGTCGGCTGTGCGCCGGGAGGCATTTGCCTTGTCGGCTGTGCGCCGTACGGGAAGGGCTGGGTCGGCTGAACGCCGGAGGGAGGCGCCGCGCCGGGGGGCGGCTGGCTCGGCTGGCCATGTGGGCGTCTGCACCATTCGCAGCAGTCGGTGCGATTACTCTGTCTGCCACATCCAAAACACTGCATGTTTCTATCCTCCTGCCTGTCCGAGGTTGATACTGGCGATCATCTGTTCGAAGAGGGGCTTCATCGTCTTCTGGAGCGCTTTCGACGAGGTGGCCGTCACGCTGACTTCGCGATCCTTCGCCAGCAGGGTGATGTAGGTGCCGACCATCTCCCGCTTCCCCCATACTCCGCCCAGGGTGAAGGTGAAGTCGGTGGCGAGCGCCTCCGCTCCGCCGACCTGAGTCGGCTGCGTCGCGCCAGGCTCGAAATCGGGATAGCGGTTTTTGTTTTTAGCCATCGCGTGCAGGGAGGCTGCGTGCAGCATCTCCAGGGGCGATTTCTGCTTGTCCGCGAATCCGGCAGGCATTCCGGGCATCGAACTCAGCATACTGGTGTTGGATTTGGCGATATCGCCCATGAGCGACCCGGCGAGACTGGCGTCGATGGCGAAGTGGGTGTTGACGTTGGGATCGAAGGCGACACGCGATGCGACCGCGTGCGAGGCGGCTTCGCGCGGCTTCCAGTTGCCCGGATACTGGAGGGCAAGGCTCTTGTCGTCGGAGACGTAAGCGGTCATCGGCCCGATGACCGGCAGGGCTGGGGGCTGCATCACGAACCAGAACGACATGCCGAGGATCGCCAGCAGCGAAACGATCCAGACGATGCGATACAGAGCGCGCATAAGCAAACCAATCCTTCCTTAAACAGCCGCCGCGATCCTCCTAACCTGGTGCAGGCGCAGATCGCTCTTCGCGGGGGGCTTCCTGCCTCCCTGCGGACAGAGCCAAAAGAAAAAAGGCGTTCGCTACTGTGCCGAGAACACAATGTTGAACGCATCTGAACAGACAGTTCGCCGTCTGTTCGCAACCTCCTGCTTTCTGCAGGCCAACTTAACCAAAATTTAATATATTCTGCTCTTTTCCGCTGTCGTCTCGCTGCGATGGCTTCCGGGTTGAGGCCTGGGCTTGGAGTGAAAGAGAAGAGGAAAGTGGGTGGGGCTGCGTGGGCCGCGCGAACTGGCAATATCTGAGAACTTCCGTCAGCAGTTGACAAAAATACACGTAAATGGTATACTAGTGAGCAGTAACACGACAACAACCCCACCCATCCATTGCAGAGAACGGGGCGTTTCGCTCCTCGCTGCAAGTCCCCATTTTTCAGGAGAATAGGTTGGCAAACGATACCCTTCCCAACGACCCCGGTGAGACCCCGCCGAGTCCCGACAGCGGCATGATGCACATCGACATCGAGCAGGAACTGCGCCGCTCCTATCTGGGCTATGCCGTCTCGACACTGGTCTCCCGCGCCCTGCCCGACATCCGCGACGGCTTCAAACCGGTCGCGCGCCGCATTCTCACCGCCATGCGCGATCTGGGAGTCGGCGCTGGCTCGGCGCGTATCAAATGCGCCAAAGTCGTCGGCGAGACCATGGGCAACTATCACCCGCACGGCGACTCATCCATCTACGGCACCCTCGTCCGTCTGGCGCAGGACTTCAGTATGCGCTATCCCCTCATCGACCCGCAGGGCAACTTCGGCAGCGTAGACGGCGACCCGCCGGCCGCCTACCGCTACACCGAGTGCCGCCTGACACCGCTGGCGATGGAGATGATGGAAGACATCGAGCGCGATACCGTCGATTTCCGGCCCAACTACGACCAGACACGGCGCGAACCCATCGTCCTGCCGGGCAAGTTCCCGAACTTCCTCTGCAACGGCGGCGAAGGCATCGCAGTCGGCATGAGCACCAGCGTCCCGCCGCACAACCTGCGCGAAGTCGTGGACGCCTGCCTCTACGCCCTCGATCATCCCGAAGCCACGCCGGACGATCTGATGAAGTTCATCCCCGGCCCCGACTTTCCGACATCCGGCCTTATCCTCGGCACCAAGGGCGCCCGCGAAGCCTATCGCACGGGGCGCGGCCGCGTCATCATGCAGGCACAGCTTCAGATCGAGCCGATGGACAACGGCAAGAACGCCATCGTCGTTACCGAACTGCCCTATCAGGTCAACAAATCGCGCCTGATCGAGCATATCGCCGAGCTGGTCCGCCACAAAAAGGTCGAAGGCATCACCGATATCAACGACTTCAGCGACAAGCATGGCATGCGTGTCGTCATCGAACTGCGGCGCGATGTCATGCCCCGGCGGATCGTCAACTTCCTGCTCAAGCACACGGCGCTGCGCCAGACCTTCGGCATCATCATGCTGGCTCTGGTCAACGGACAGCCGCGTATGCTGAATCTGTCGCAGGTGATCGGGCTCTATCTCGCGCATCGCAAAGAGATCATCGTCCGGCGCACCCGATACGATCTCGCCCGCGCCAAGCAGGTCGCGCATCGCCTGGAAGGCCTGCAGATCGCGCTCAACTTCCTCGACGAAATCATCGCGCTCATCCGCGCCGCGCCGAGCGGCGAGGTGGCCCGGTCTCAGATGGTCGAGCGGTTCGGGCTGACCCAGATCCAGGCCGAGGCGATCCTCAATATGCAGCTGCGCCAGATCTCCCAGCTCGAACGGCAGCGGATCGAGGAGGACTACAAAGGCCAGCTGAAAGAGATGGCGCGCCTGGAAGATATTCTCGTCACCCCGGCCCGCGTCGTGAAGATCATCAAGGAGGAGCTGCGCTATCTCCGCGACAAGTTCGGCGATGAGCGCAAGTCCCGCATCCTGCCTACCGAGGCGGACGACATCACGGAAGACGATCTGATCCCGGAAGAGAAGACCCTGGTCACGATCACCCGCGACGGCTATATCAAGCGCGTTCCGATCGACACCTACCGCACCCAGAAACGCGGCGGACGCGGTGTGCAGGCGGCGAACCTGAAGGATGAGGATGCGCTGGCGCACCTCTTTGTGTCCACCACGACGCACTATATCCTCTTCTTCACCGACAGAGGCCGCGTCTATCGTCTGAAAGCCTACGAGGTTCCCCAGACTTCCCGGCAGGCGCGCGGACAGCATATCAACAACTTCATCCAGGTCGAACCCGGCGACAAGATCACCGCGATCCTGCCGATGAAAGACCTGAGTATCGGCGGCTATCTGCTGCTCGCGACGGATTTCGGCGAGATCAAACGCTCGGAACTCGCCGACTTCGCCAATCTGCGCGTCAACGGCAAAAAATGCTTCGACATCGAAGAGGGTGACAACCTGCGCTGGGTGCGGCACACCGACGGCGAGCAGGAGCTGATCATGGTGACCAGCGGCGGCATGTCCATCCGGTTCAAGGAGAGCGAGCTTCGCGTCAGCGGGCACACCTCCGGCGGAGTGCGCGGCATCGAGATGCGCGATCCCAAGACGAAGCTGCTCAAAGACCGGGTCGTCTCCATGGATGTCGTGACGAGCACCAGCCAGCTGCTCGTCTGCAGTGCCAACGGATACGGCAAACGCACCGACTTCAAGGACTACAGCGGTCAGTCACGCGGCGGACGGGGTCTCATCACCATGAACGTCACCACCAAGACCGGCCCGATCGTCGATGCGGCAGTCGTAGAACCCGATGACAAACTCATGGTGCTTACCGAGTCGGGCGTCGCGATCCGAATGGACATCGAACCCATCCGGAAGACAGGCCGCAGCGCGCAGGGCGTGAAACTCATCAACCTCAACGATGGGGACCGCGTCTCCACTATCGAGCCCTTGATCAGTACGGAGGATGCGGAAGAGGCCGCCAACGCGGAACTCGCCGAAAAAGAGGCCCAGGCCAACGCGCTCAACGCGACATGATCCAACTGGCCGAAAACGTGCGTATGCAGACACAGCAAGTCGTCCCGAAAGAGGAGGTCAAAACCGGCTTTCGGGACTTCGCTCCCGGCGTAACTGGAAGACTGCTGGGGCGCGTTCTCTTTTCGGCGGCTTTACGCACTGTCTGTATTCCGTGCAGAAGTTCCACTCCGAACCCGAACGCATCCTCGCAGCGATCCTGGACAGAGCCTCGCTGCAAGGTTTTAAGCCCGCCAAAAGGCAGTTTCAGATTTTCTAGGCGTTTCGAGCGCCACAGAAGCTATTCCAGCCAGATGCGTGGGCCGATAGCGGTCGGCAGGGCGAACCTGCTGCCTTCCACAGCGTCCTGGATACGCTGCATGGTCCAGTCGCTCATCGGACGCGGCAGTCCGCTCAGCGGCCAGAAGCCGCATTCGCTGATTTCCGCCCGATCCGGGCAGGGGAAAGCCTTCTCCTCCACGCGTTCGCACTGGAACACGAAATGTAAAGTCTCATTCTCCGGAATATAGTAGGAACCGGTCGTATACCGAGCGACGACTGTCAATCCTGTCTCTTCCTTCACCTCGCGGATCGCAGTCTCGACAGGCGACTCGTTGGCTTCGCCTGCTCCTCCGGGCAGCTCCCAATTCAAGTGCCCGTAAGTGTGCTTGACCAGAAGCACCCTGCCCTCCTCATTCACAATAAAAGCCGCCGCCCCGATTTTTTTCATAATCCTCTCCCGCATACGACATCGTCGCTATGGTGTCTCTTGGATTGATTCCTGAAAGCGAGGCAGAACCAATAACAGTTTTTGTTATTCTGCATACTTTATGGTATAGTATCGTCAATATTTGTTCCCTGGAGGCGACCTGGCCATGAATATCTCCCTGACTCCGGAGCTAGACAGCTTTGTCGAAAGAAAAGTCAATAGCGGTTTCTATCATTCTGCCAGCGAAGTGATCCGTGAAGGTTTGAGACTTCTCAAAGAACGGGACGCGCTTCAAGAGATACGAGCAGAAGAGCTGCGCAAACAGGTGCGCCAAGGGTTTGCCCAAATTGAACAAGGCGATTCCCTGGAGTTCTCCTCTGCCGAAGAGATAGTTTCCCATATCGCCCAGGAAGGGCGCAAGCGCATCGCGCCCAAAACTGCGCCATGACCTCACGAAAGTATCGCCTTTCCCGTATTGCTGAAGTAGAGTTGCTGGAACTTTGGACCTATCTCTTCGAGCAGAGCCTGAGTGAGCAGCGTGCGGATAAGGTAATTGGCAATATCGTCCTCAAATTTGCAAATCTGGCGGAATTTCCACTTAGGGCCGGTTTATTATATCAAAACCACATAGCGATATCAAGACGTTTAACCCGACTTATTGAGGTGATACCCGCGAAATATCCAGGTTTTCTTGTCTCTATGGCGGAGACAACTGTGAATGCTGCCACAGCCAAGAGCGTCGTTCCTGTAGGTAAAATT
Organism: Chthonomonadaceae bacterium; assembly: GCA_043733205.1. Lineage (GTDB taxonomy): Bacteria > Armatimonadota > Chthonomonadetes > Chthonomonadales > Chthonomonadaceae > JANXLO01. The sequence goes on along the minus strand of JAYTGR010000955.1, from coordinate 2,460 downwards.
GCTGAACAAGAGAATTGGTCTTTTTCGCAGCCAAGCAATTTAGTGGTTTGATCCTCTCCTACTTCGTATGAGCATCAGGTATGATCCAGGCGGAGTGGAGGGGCGTTGCGGTCAGGTGGAGGAGGTTGGCTTTGCCTCCTATGATGTGCAGGCCGAGCGCTTGTTCTTTGCGATGGGGGAGGAAGCAGGAGGTCAGGGAGACGCGGCCGGAGTTTCCGAAGACTTCCAGGGTGGTGCGGTCGGCGAGGATGCGCAGCTTGAGTCTGCCGTTTTCGAGTTCGAGTGGGGCAGTGTGGCCGAGGCAGGTGAGGGACTTTTTCTGGACATCGTAGACGATGGCTTCGCCACGCACGGTCAGGCTTATCTGCGCGGCGGTTCCCGGTTCGAACTCCGCCTGAATGTCCCACAGGTCGCCTTTCAGGGCGTGCAGGGGGTTGTCGTCTGGGGAGACGGTCAGGCTGTGCCAGGTGTGGGAGGACTCGTGCAGGCTGGCGATCTCGGCGACCGGCTCGCGGAAGAGGCGCGGGCCGTCCGGCGTATCGTGCAGGGTCAGTGTGCAGGGGAAACTCATCTGCTGATTGAAGGGCATCTGCGGATAGCTGCCGCCCGTCATCCAGGCGATCTGAATGCGGCGTCCGTCCTTCTCAGGGATGTCGCTGTAGCTCTGGACCGCATAGCAGTTGCCGCCGAAATCGACCTGGCGCAGGTCGGTTTCGGGCGTGAAGGTGTGACCGTCGAACGTCCCGACGAGGTAGTGTCCGTTGGCCGCCGTCCAGACCCACTTCTCCACCCTCGGTTTGCCGCTCACCGACAGCGGGAAGAAGTCCGGGCACTCGCTCGTGCCGGGCACGTCCATCTTCTGCAGCAGCGTCCACTCCTTCAGATTCGGTGAGGAGAAGAAGGCGAACTCACTTTTATCCAGATAGAGGGCCATGATCCAGCTTTTGGTCGGGGCGTACCAGATCACTTTCGGGTCGCGGTTCTCCCCTGCAATGTGCTGCACGACCGGGTTGGCGGCATATTTCGTCCAGGTACGCCCTGCATCGCTGCTGTAGGCGATACACTGCGTGAAGGGCTGCCCTTTCGATTCCGGCGAGGTGCCCCCTGCTGCGGTGTAGATCGCGACCAGTGGCGGCGACTTGCTGTCCGCCGCCCCGAACCCGGATGTGTTGTGCCAGTCCACGACCGCTGAGCCGGAGAACATCGTGCCCCGCGCGTCCGGCATCAGCGCATCCGCAAGCTGTTTCCAATGCACCAGATCGGCGCTGACCGCGTGGCCCCACGTCATATTCCCCCAGTCGATTCCCATGGGGTTGTGCTGGTAAAAGAGATGGTACTCGCCCTTGAAAAAGACGAGGCCGTTCGGATCGTTCAGCCAGTTCTTACTCGACGTGAAGTGGAACTGCGGCCGATAAGTCTCCGCGTAGAGCGGCGAGGTCTCGATCGCTTCGACCGGGCTTTCGTCGGTGAGTGTAATATCGTCCACGTTGATGTGCCCCCATCCCCCGGTCTCCCGGTCCACGATCTCGATGCGCGCCGTCTGCCCCTCCAGATCCCGGACATCCCACGCCTTCCAGTCGAGCCGCTCCGTGCCGCCCGCCCGATCGTTCGGCCCCGTGGCAGTGCGCGCCACTTTGCCCTCGACCAGCAGATTGATACAGGTCGATCCCGGATGCATGCCGCCTCCAATCAGAAAGGCGACAAACCTGCGCTCGATCTTAAACTCCGGCGATGTCAGCGTCCCTGTCCCCGCATCTCCTCCATGAAACGAGTTCACCAGCCCATGCCCATGAAACCCGGCCACTGCCATCTGCCCCGACAGCGGCCCCTGTGCGGGTCCATTGCCGAACGCCGTCCCGGTCGTTGTCCACCGTCCATAATCCTTCCCCTCAAAATCCTCAAACACAATATCCGCCCGCTTCTGCGCGAGGGCTCCCATAGAACAGGCCAGGAGCAGAAACACAAATATCAGATCCATTCGTTTTACCATAGGTGTCCCTCTTGTGTTTTCTTTAGACAGGATTAACGTTACTACACAGGCGGATTAACAGGATTAACTCGAAGGACTGCACAAAAGCAACCGCTGGGGGCATCGCCTGTCGCACGCGGAAATAGAAGAGATCGACAGGATCATCCAGCCTCTGCTGTTTAGGCAGGGAGCGATCCCGAAAGTACGACGCCGCTGCAAAAAGAGGATCTTTAGCGCCTCTGGTAAAACCCTCTTGCGTCGATTTCAGTGCAGCCCGGCGCGGCCGAGCAGTTCGAGCAGCTGCTTTTGGGTCCGCATGTCGATCGCCTGGGCTGCCAGTCTGCCGCTCCGGTCGTAGAAGAGGCTGCCGGGGATGCCCTGAATGTCGAAGAGCTGGTTCCCCTTCCGCCCCGGATCGAGCAGAACCGGATATGTCATTTTATGCTCGGTGACGAACGGCTGAACCTTGGTGATGTCTTCATCCGAGATGC
>JAYTGR010000954.1:0-8367 GCA_043733205.1 Chthonomonadaceae bacterium | reverse complement strand
GGCGAGGAACTTTTCGGTGTTGCCGGGCCAGGTGAATCCGGAGAGACGCAGGTTCTCTTTGCCGAAGGTGACGACGCTGCTGCCTTTCTCGCTGGGCTTCAGAAAGGTATCGCCGGAGAGCGGTACGGCGATCTCCGTCATATCTCCCGTGCCGCAGCCGAATCCCAGGAAGTGCGTCGTGTCGAGGGTGGCCCGGAAAATCGCGCCTGGCAGCGAGAGCTGCTGCTGTGGTTTGACCGGGGGAACATCCGGTTTCGGCACCGGTTTCTCGTCCTTTTTGTCTTCTTTTTTGGGATCACCTTCTACTCGGGAGGCCGTGGTGAGTCCTATCTCTTTCTCTGTGAACCAGATGCCGCCGTTTCCCAGACCTATGAGCGCCCCGCCCCGCTCCGCCCACTCTTTGAGGACGTCCGCGCCGTGCCTGCCGAGCGCGCCATAGCGGCCGTCCGGCAGGATAATGACATTGAACCGCGAGAGATCCGCGTTAGGGAGCGCCCGCAGGCTGAGGGAGGTAAACTTCAGGCCGGCCTGCTTTTCCAGCAGATGCCAGACCGCGCCGAACGCCGTCTGATCGACACCCTCCCCGCCCGCCGCCGCGATGCTGGGCCGTTTGACGTCCTCGATAGACCCCGATCCCAGTCCGCCGGACCCTGCATCGCCGAATCCGGTGCTCGCGGCGACGACTTCGACCCCGAGTTCGCGCGCAAGCGCCTCGATACGGGTGTGCAGCGACGCCGGATTGCGGCTGACACGCACGACGAACGTCCCCCGGGGCCACTCCCGGTTCTCCGCATGCACCGGCTTCATAGCCACTGTGAGATGGTAGTTTTCCTGCAGCAGACGCGGCGCAGCAGACCGGCAAGTTCTCCGGCCCGCCCTGGATCGGAGCCGGGCAGAATCACGATACGGCGCATACGGCCCGTTCGCCCTGCCTCGATAGAATCGCGGCGATAGGCCAGATAGTCCCGCAGCAGCGCTTCGCGATTGCGCGCGGCGGCGACAAGGGTGGCGAGCGCGCTTTCGAAATGGTGGGCGGTGCCGTCCTTCAGTGTCGAGATCGTCTCGTCGTCGCGCCGCCGGGCCAGACTGCCGCCCCCATCGGTCTCATAGGTCATACCGATCGCGCCTGTCAGGGAGGTCCAGCTGTCCAGATAGATCGGAGCGAACAGATCGAACTCCTCCCGCGTGACATACTGCCAGCCGTAACGGTCGAACGCAACACTGTTGGCGCGGCCGAAGAGGGTCGTCCATTTCTCGATGCGGTCGCGGTCGGTCTGGCGATGCACCGACTGGGCGTTGGGCGGAAAGAAATAGATGGGCGGCTGTCCGTGCTGGTCTACGAACACCTGCGGATGCCAATGCAGAAATGCGGCGGTCTCCTGCCGGGTTTCGGGCCGCGACTGCGCCATCTTGTCCCGATTCATATCGAATCGATAGTGATTGAACCGGCCGACCGCGTTCCAGGGCGTCTCTTTTTCCAGCGCGAAACCTTCGGGGCTGCCGACCGCAATCGAGTTGTAGTTGACGACGAATCGCTCGTGGCCGTCCGGGTTAAAAACAGGATTGAGGATAACGACCGACTTTTTGAGCGCTTCGGCGATCTCCGGTGCATTGGAGGCCGCGAGCGTGTAGAGAGTGAGCATCTCCGCCTCTCCGGCTGCGAACTCGTGACTTGTGCCTGATTGGCTCAGAACAGGATTATACCTTTCAACTGAGACGATCCACCGGTTTATTTGACCTTTTGCAGCGTACAGAACGCACTTATCTGCCTCAAATCAGCAGCTTTCAAGACATAATAAAGGGATCATTATACCGATTCTCGCCTGAGCGGGAGAATCGTCAGGAGAAAAGGGCTTGGCAACAGAACAGTGGCGGGTTTCGCTGCATGGCGGGCACAGCGGAGAGTTCTGCGACCATGCCGAAGGGACATTGCGGGAGATTTTGGAGGCAGCGGTCGCGGCGGGCTATCACACGTTCGGGGTCAGTGAGCATGTGCCGCGCAGCGCCGAACGGTTCCTCTATGCGGAGGAGCGTGACCGAGGCTGGGACATGGCGAAGATCACCGCAGATTTTGCCCGCTACGCTGCGGTTCTGATTCCGCTGGCGGAAGAGTTCGCGGATCGGCTGACCGTACTGCGGGGTTTCGAGGCAGAGGTCATTCCCACCGATTCCTATGCCGAGCAGGTGCGCGGCTATCGGGAACAGAGGCTGCCCAACGGCCAGCCCGTGTTCGACTACTGTGTGGGCTCGGTACACTATGTCAGGGAGCATCAGATCGATGGGCCGCCGCAGAACTGGGTCAAAGCGGCAGAAGCTCTGGGCGGGCCGGAGGCGCTGGCAGTGCGCTACTACGAGACGGTCGCTGAAATGGTGGAGGCTCTGCACCCGGAGGTGGTCGGGCATCTGGACCTGATCAAGAGAAATGCTGCCCTTGCTGGCTTCGGCGATTGCCCTCTCGACACGCCCCGCATCCGTAAGGCGGCTGTCGGCGCCCTGGAAGCGGTTCGCGCTCACGGCGGAATCCTCGACCTGAACACGGCCGGATGGCGCAAGGGACTGGGCGAACCCTATCCAGCCCCCTGGCTGGTGGAGCAGGCCCAGACGATGGGCATTCCATTCTGCTTCGGCGACGACAGTCACTCTGCGGGGCAGGTCGGCGCAGGAATTGAGGAAGCGCGTCTCTATCTGCTCCGCTATGGCGTTTCGAGCATCGCCTGCCTCACCCATGAACCTAACGCTCTGGTCGGCAGCACAGCGATTCGCCAGACGATGGCATTATAGTCAAAACATCAGGATCGAGACTTCGCATGGAAACGGGCGTCCTAAAAATTTAGGACGCCCGAAGCATTTTGCACAAGCAGTCGAAACTACTTCTTGCTGCGGTGGCGGCACAAGGCTGCGAGACCGCTGGCAGTTCCGGCGAACAGCATTGCCCACACTCCTGGCTCCGGGGTGGTTGACGTCACAACGACAGGGGTGTAGTTGTACTGAACGGTGGCAGAGAAGGTGTCTGTGGTATTCTGTGACGCAGCGCTGTTGCCAACTGAATTGGTTATGACGGTGGTTGTTAATGTCAGATAGTTGATTTGCGCAGTGCCGGACGCTCCGGCAAAGAAGCTAAGGGTGCTGGCATTCGTGAAACCGGGCGCAGAGTTTCGCGAATTAAACGCATCGGGCGGATGTAACGTTGTGCTTCCGCTGGGAGCCAGAGTGTAGCCGACCTTATCACTGAGAACGGCATCGTACAGACTAAACCGTCCGTCATTATTGGACGAAAGTAAACCGCCCGATGATGTAAAGGTCGTTGAGGGATCGAAGAGCAGAGACTGAAGCTTTGTTCCAGCGTTCCCTGACGCCGCCGCAGTGGCACTGCTGTTGGTGACCAGCAGAGAGGTCGTGAAATTCGTACCGAGTGTCAGAAAAACGCTGTTGAGCGTACCCAGGCCAGGATTGAATTTGGCAAAGAAGAAAGAACCGCTGAAGTCCGTTGTGCTTGTGACAGAACTCGATGCAGTGATTTGCGTCTGTGCGTTGGCCGCCGCTGCCATTCCCGTAAGCAGCAGGGCACTGAGCGAGAGAGGGAGCAGATTGTTTGTTCGGAGCATGGATCCACCTTTCAAAATACAAAATCTTTGTGAGTTGGTGTGGTAACCCCGCTCTCCTATTTAGAAGTTTTACCATTGTAATGGTATCGGAACCCGGCAGAGAAAACATCTGCGGAAGGGCATATTTTGCAGGCGCTTTTTACTCCATACAAAAATACAAACATGAAAAATGGGCGTCCTGAGTTTTCAGGACGCCCATTTTTCATGTTTGTAAGCAGTCGAAACTACTTCTTGCGGCGGCGGCGCAGGGCCACGAGGCCAGTAGAAGCACCGGCAACCAGCATCGCCCACGTACCGGGTTCCGGTGTAGTGGTGGAAGCAGGCGTATAGTTGTACTGAACGATCGCAGAGAGCGAATCGTTTGTGGTCTGCGTTGCAGCTGTATTACCACCTGTGTTGCTCAGGTTGGTAGAGGTGAATGTCAGATAGTTGAGCTGGGCAGTACCGGACGCTCCCGTAAAGTAACCAAGGGTCCCAGCGTCCGTAAACTGCGGGGCGGACCCCGCCGAACCCGTTTTGGTGGGCGGATGCAGGACTGTGCTTCCACCGCCGGCAAGATTATAACCTGCCGGATTGGTGGTCTCAAAATCGATCAAATTGAAGATACCGCCGCTGGCCGTTAAAACGTTGCCCGGATGTGTGAACGTAGTCCCACTGTCCGCGATGCCCCCCTGCAGGCTCGTAGTCGTGTTTCCTGAGGACGATGTCCCACTGCTGTTAGTGACAGTCAGAGTCGTGGTGAGGCTGTCGCCCAGAGTTAGGAAGACGCTGTTAAGAGTGCCCAGAGCGGGGTTGAACTTCGTGAAAAAGAAGGAACCAGTGAAGTCGGTCGCCGCAGAGACAGTTTGCGGGCCCAGAGTAATCGTCTGAGCGTTTGCCGCCAGCGACATTCCCGCGAGCAGCAGGCCGCTGATCGAGAGAGAGAGAATTTTGTTTGTTCGGAGCATGAATCCACCTTTCGAGATGCAGGATCGGTATTTCAGTATGTCTGTCCTGCGATGTGTTCGTGCGCCAGCGAACCCCGGGGTCGGTCAGGGAAAGCTACTCCATTAAGGGAGGAGTGATCGCACACCCAGCGCAACAGTCTATGAGTGCCGAAACATTAGATTGCACATTCCGTGCCAAATCGCCCATAATCCCGGTTAAGCAGGTAATATATCTTGAATCCCCTCAAAAAAGCGTCTTTTTAAGAAAAATCCTGATTTTATGCTTGCTTAACCGTTTCGCCGTCGCCGATGTGGGCGCAGAACCAATCGGGAGAGCATCAAGAGAGCAGGGATCGCCGTCCAGGATCCCGACACCGGTGCTTCCGAATCTGGATTGGACGCATCCGTTAAAGGAGGTCCATTCGAACGGAAGCCAGCCTGACCTTCCTCGCTGTCCAGCGGGGTTTCTCCGTTTCCGTTCAGCAGGAGCGAAATCGTCCCATGCGGATTGGTCTGCGGAAGGACCGAATGACGGATGTCGCTTGCTGTTGCGATATGTCTTCTGACGGAACTGTTCGGATCGTCATCCATCCAGGTAGCTGCGGGCAGCAGCACGTTGTCGAAATAGAAAAGCTCCGTGTGCGTGGAAATTGGTTTCAACGCTCCTAGCGACGTCTGAAATTGAATGTAATCCAGTTGGCGGGTAACAGGAGTGAGATGCAGGATCTCGTCATCCATGTGGGAAAAGGGCTGCTCCTGACCGACTGCCGACAAAGGGATGCCGATCAGCAGTCCGAATAGCCCCAGTCCGCCGCCGAAATGCCATCCCAATCGCCTGACGAACAGACGCAAGGGGCTGTTTTTTTTCGTTGTCGAAACGCTCATAGAGAGAGCACTCCTTACAAACTGCAGGACCGCCGTGACCTGTACAGAAACACATTTGTAGTGTGGCATATTTCGGGTGAAATGCACACTCGGTGGCGAAAAAATTATGATATACTACACTGTTTGTCCAGGGTTGGGAGCCTCCGGCCGCCAAGGCTGCTGCCCTACGCTTCCCTACGCTGCGCCAAGGCCTAAAGGGTCGAGCTAAGGATTGGAGCGGCCCCCATCGCAGGATAAACGGCAGCCGCTTCGGGCGGTAACGTCACAAAGGAAACCCCAAAATGTCAAAATGGAAATTCGTCGTGCATCGGACACCAAATCTGACAGGGAAGCCTGTCATTTACTTTGCCATCAGTCTGATTGTCGCGGTCACTGCTCTCAAGCCCAGACCAGCAGACGCGCAATCGGCGAGCCAGCTTTACAAAAAGATGGCGGATGTCTATACTTACGCGCAATCTTATCAAGGCACCATTGTCCGCGTCGAAAAAGGCAGGATGCCTAACGGCAAATCTGCCACTCAGACGGTGACTGTGAAGGTCAGCTTCAAGGCTCCGAACAAGTATTTTGTAAACACGATGAAATCGGCGAACATTGGCGGTATGAGCCAGAATTCCAATCAAACGACCGTTACCGATGGAAAGTCTTTGTTTACATTCTCTCCGGAAAAGAAACTGTATCAGCGAGGCCAGATTCAAAACGAGAATCTGCTGTCGCGCTTTTTCGCGCAGATCAATCCCGTCAGCGGATTCATGCTGCTGCCCGACTCCACCGTGAATGGCCGCACAGCATTTGTTTTTAAGCCCAATCTGCCGCTGAAAGGTACGCCTGCCGAACTTGCGAACGCGAAAAAAATCAAGATCACCCTCATGATCGACAAACTGAACTATCAGTTCCTCAAGATGACCATCGAGAGCGCGAATGGCAATTTGATCCAGTCGGTGAGCGGACAGGTGGTGAACGGCAGCATACCGGACAGTGTTTTTGTCTGGACCCCGCCTCCTGGCTATAAAGAGGTAAAAGCTCAGACAGCGCCTTCCAGCGGCCCTATCGTGCCAGGCAGATCTATCGGGCATTGAGCGGGCGCGGCCTATTCAATGTCCGGCCTGGTTAGAAATGTTCACCGGTACCGGGATTCATTCCGGCTGTTCGATCTCGTCGATATTGAAAAGGCGCGCGGCGTTGTCGTGGAGAATACGGCGGCGTTCCAGCGCGGAGAGTTCTGAATCCTCCAGCAGGCCCAGCGCAGCGGCCGGATCGAGCTGGGGGAAACCGCTGCCGAACAGCACACGGTGACCGCCGATGGCTTCGACCGCAGCCGGAATACGCGCGCGATCCAGAGCGCCGGAGGTCTCCAGTAAGATGTTGACGGACTGCTGTGCGGCGGCAATAGCCGTGCGCCAGTCCGCGCCTCCCATGCCCAGAAAGATAAACTTATGCATGCTGTAGGTTTTCGCCAGATGCAGGGCCACCTCGACGCAGGCGGCGTTCGGAGTCAGCAGAAAAATCGGTTTCTGGTAGCGGCGGCAGGCGTTGAGGGTCTCGTCGGCGACCAGAGGATGCAGCGGCTCATTCGGATGTGTGGAGGTCAGGAGTACGCCCAGAAAGCGCCGATTGCCGAGCAGATCGCGAATGGACTGCAGAGAGGCGTCGACCCGATTCAGATGCGCCACGAGGCAGCCGTACAGTCCAGGCCCCTGATCGAGCATCACGCGCAGGATACGGTTGCCGGAAAGCGGATCCGCCTGCGCCGCCCTTGCCGCCATTAAGATCGTCCGCTCGATTCCCCGTGCCTGCATACTCTGCACGACCTGGCCCGCGTTCTGATTGATGCCGGGCAGAACATATCCCTCCAGCGAAGCGTGAATATCGAAAATTGCCAAGAGAGCCACTCCCTAAAGATCGGTTTTTGAAAACGGCGGGCTGATCTGTTCTAATCGGCGTATTCCGGTCGATCTAGCCTGTCGGCGATAGAACCCGGTGCGCATTGGCGCCGAGGATTTGGAGGCGCTCCGAATCGGAGAGGCCGGCGTAGTGCAGGGTGTGCAGTGCAGCGGCGATGGGATAGGCAGGAGCGCCGGTGCCGAAGAGGAGGCGCTCCGCTCCGACCGTGGCGACTGCCTGCGAGATACAGCCCGGCGCTAAAAGATGTGAGGTCTCGATATGCCAATGGTCGAAACGCTGTAATGCCGCGACGGCTTCGGCAAGCAGCGTATAGTCCACGCCCGAGAGAACGACCGGAGCCGGATATCTGCCCAGCAGCTCCTGGAGCGCCGTGATCTCGCCTATGCGGTTTACGCCGACCATCACCGGCATGCGGGTGGGCGCAAGAGCCTCCAGCAGGGATGAGAACGGCGCGAAAGCGATAGGCCAGTTCTGCTCGCAGGGAAAGAAACGCACCATGCAAAAGCCGTCTGCCCGCAGGTTTTGAAGCGGCGCCGGATCTCCGAAAAACGTGGTGGGGTTAAAGGTCGCTACAGGCAGGAGAGCCGCGTGTTCTGCGGCAGCGGCGCGTGTGGCGCCGTTGCCGCCCATGGCATCGAGCAGGACGCCGAGGGTAGAGAGAACGCAGGCCTGGCCTACACTATGTTTCTGCATCAGAGCCAGCAGTATATCCACCGTCATGTCGGTGCTGGCAAAAGGCATCGGTCCGAACAGCGTATTGATATCGACGATCTCGTCCATCCGTACTCCCAGTCCTGGCTGCCGCCTGTTTCCGGATCGGAAGAGCGATCTGAAACCTCTTTGGTTCCAGCACAGCTTGATGCAGTCATTATGTCACGAATCGCAGAGGGATGCAACTTTGTATTTGGGATTGTGCCAGACGAGGAAAAAGAGAGGTCCAGCCTGCGATTTTCGGCTGCTCTGAACGGGAAGCAGAGAGGCAGACCGGGCTCGATGTGAAAATAAGTTTAGGGGACTGTTCGATCCTGGCGGCCTGCCGTACAGGCCGA
>JAYTGR010000953.1:0-8374 GCA_043733205.1 Chthonomonadaceae bacterium | reverse complement strand
GGACGATCGCCACCGCCAGCACATCGCTGCGCCGCGCCAGTTCGACCAGCGGCATTCGCGCCGCCTCCTGCACGTTCGTCGCATCGATCACGACGATTCTGCGCCGCCGCAGGCGTATCTCCGCGAGATAGTGCAGCGCCTCGAAAGCGTCGCTGGTCGCAGCCTGATCGTTCTCGTCGTCGCTGACCATGGCTCGGAACGCATCCGAGGAGAGACACTCGGAGGGCAGGAAATGGCTGCGGGCAAATGTGGACTTGCCGCTGCCGCTCACACCGATCAGCACTACCACCGCGAAATCCGGGATCTGCAGTGTCAGCCCGGTTCTTTATTGGATCTCTTCCATATAGGACTCCTGAACGTCTATTTTAGGCAGTGCAGCACGCGCTCGGCCTCTATGACAGGCGGGGTTCCGAATTCTGTGCGCAGCATGAGATTCGCCACCTCCGCATCGGACGCCCGTCCGCTGGAGTGCAGCGCCTCGATGACCTGCCTGCGGTCTGTTTCGCTGCGATTCTGGCTCATTTTCAGCTTGCCTTCCAGGCGTGTGAGGACGATCTCGAAACCGACGATGCCCCGCATCATCTGCTCGACATACTCCGGCCCCATCTCGAACTGCCATTCCTCCGCTCCAACGCCCTCGTACAGTGCAGCGGTCGCATAGAGCAGCGATCTCAACGCCTCTGCATCCAGTAATCGCGGCGTCCCGCAGGCATGGACAGCCGCGTAGTTCCAGGTCGGCACCGCAGGCTGCGTGCTGTACCACGCAGGCGAAATATAGGCGTGCGGCCCCTGAAAGACAATGAGCGCCTCCTGGCCATTTCGGAAATGCCGCCACTGCGTATTGGCCCGCGCCATGTGCGCCCGCAGCGTTCCAGCCTCTCCCGCTTCGACATCCAGCAAAAATGGCAGATGCGCAGCGAACGGTCTGCCATCTTCATCCGTCGTTATCAATACAGCAAAACTGTTCTGTCGCATCAAGGTGTGCAGAGCATCGCGCTCTTCTATTTTGAACGGTGCAGGATTATACATCGGCGTTCTCCTTCCCTCTCCGATAATAGTACCGCACGGCGATCCTATTGCAGTGCGGCAGCCATGCGGCGACCGGTTAAAGTGGGCTTTCGATCTCGCTTTTCATATTCCTTTCACTTATCTGCTGCATCATGAACTATTGCGATTCATCAAACGTCTATGGAACTGACGAAGAGGAGGAAGAAATGGTATATTTCGTTATTGTCGCGGTTTTACTTATAACGGTCGCCCCTGCGCATGCCTATATAGACGCCGGAAGCGGCAGCTACGTGCTTCAGATGCTGATTGCAGGCCTGCTGGGCCTGGTCTTCACGATCAAACTTTCCTGGCAGCGGCTCAAGACCTTTGCGGTGAGCAAGTTCGGAGGCAAAAAGCCGATTGAGAAGAGCGGCGGCGAATGAGTCTGTCGGTCGACCCGGGCTCTTTCCGGGACCCAAGCGGGTTCATTTTCTATCGCGAAGGGACGCTCTTACGGCAGGTGCAGCACAGCTATCAGGAGGAGTACGACCTTCTGACCGGATCGGGGCTCTCTAAAGCTCTCGTGGATGCCGGACTGATGATCTCCCATGAAGAGGAGAGCCTCGATCTTGGCCTCACCCCGGACGCTTACCGTGTTCTGCGCCCGGAGCGCGTGCCCTTCATCTCCTACCCTTACGAATGGTGCTTCAGCCAGCTCAAGGATGCCGCCCTCGCGACGCTGCAGATCCAGAAGCAGGCACTGCAGTTTGGGATGACCCTCAAGGATGCCAGCGCGTACAATATTCAGTTCTGCGCAGGCCAGCCGACACTGATCGATACGCTCTCCTTTGAAAAGTATGCCGAAGGCGCTCCCTGGGTCGCATACAGGCAGTTCTGCCAGCATTTCCTGGCGCCGCTCGTGCTCATGAGCCGCACCGATGTACGCCTCCAGCAGCTCCTGCGCATCCATATCGATGGTATTCCGCTGGACCTGACCAGCCGCCTGCTGCCGCGCAGCACCTGGCTGCAGCCGGGCCTGTTGACCCATATTCATCTGCATGGCGCGGCTCAGAAGCGTTACGAAGGCGAGGCGGTGCGCCGGTCGGAAGGCAGGGGCCAGGTGAGCCGCACCGGGATGCTGGGTCTGATCGACAGCCTGGAGAGTACGGTGCGCGGTCAGACTTGGAAGCCTGCCGGCACCACCTGGGCGGACTACTACAGCGCGACGAACTACTCGGATGCGGCGATGGGCGGCAAGCGGCAGCTGATCGCGGAGATGCTGGACACCGTCGCTCCTGTGCCCAAAACGGTGTGGGATCTCGGCGCCAACACCGGTCTTTTCAGCCGGGTCGCCAGCACACGCGGCATGCAGACAATCGCGATGGACATCGATCCGGCGGCTGTCGAGAAGAACTATCTGGCGTGCCGGACCAGCAAAGAGACGCATCTGCTGCCTCTTTTGGGCGACCTGACCAATCCGAGCCCCGATCTGGGCTGGGCACTCCGCGAGCGCCGCTCGCTGCCTGCCCGCGGCCCCGCCGACCTTCTTTTGGCGCTGGCGCTGGTTCACCATCTGGCGATCGGCAGCAATGTGCCTCTCGATCAGGTCGCGCGGTACTTTCGGAGCCTGGGGGAGTGGCTGATCGTCGAGTTCGTGCCTAAAAGCGACTCGCAGGTGCAGCGTCTGCTCGCCAGCCGAGAAGACATCTTCCCGGACTACACCGTGTCCGGCTTTGAGACAGCCTTCCGCCGATGCTTCGAGGTCGTTCGCTCCGTTCCCGTACCGGACAGCGAACGTACGCTCTATCTTCTGCACGGTCATCCTTTGTTAACATTAGAAGGTTAAGTCAGTGAATTCAAAGATTTACAAGTCGGATTCCGGGGCGCAGCCGGCGTCGGCCGCGCTGCCGCTGCCCGAAAAGAAGCGCAGCGTTCTGCCGATCCACCCCCTGCTCTTCGCTATATTTCCTCTCCTCGCACTGTTCGCCCAAAATGTCGAAAAGATACCGTTTCAGCAGATATTTTGGCCGCTCACCATGGCGCTGCTGGGAACGGTCGTAGGATGGCTCTTCTTTCTCCTGGTGACCCGGCAGGTTCGCAAGGCGGCTCTTGCCGCCTCCGTCGTCGTCCTGCTCTTTTTTTCGTATGGACATATCGTCAGCCTGCTGCCGAAAGGACTGCAGTGGCTCGTGATCCCTGCCTTTGCGACAGGTCTCGCCGGACTGCTTTTCTTCATTTGGAGAACACGCCAGCCGCTCTACGATACGACATCCGTCCTGAATCTGGCCGCTTTTGTTCTTCTCGCTCCCTCCAGCTGGACCATCGCGACGCACATCGGCACCACGTCCGCCGACACATACCGGACGCCCGCTTCCGGCGGGAGCGACTTCGTGTCGGATGGTCAGGCGGCCGCGACGGTCAGCCGACACCTCTCCGAAGCTCCGAAAGACGTGCCGGATGTTTACTATATCATTCTGGACGCGTACGGGCGGGCAGATCGGCTGCAGACCTACTACGGATATGACAACACCCCGTTTATCCGAGCGCTGGAGGCACGCGGGTTCACCATTCCCCAGCACAGTGAGGCTAACTACAATCATACGCCTCTCTGCCTCTCCAGCGCTCTGAGCATGAACTACCTGGAAGCGCCGCGCGGGCAGCAGATCACGCCGGAGTTTCTGCGGCGTAAGTTAGACGACAACCCCGTAGCGGCCTGCCTTCGCAAACAGGGCTACCACTATATCTATGTCGCGTCCGGCCTGGAAGAGGTGCGGGTCAAGACGGCCGATCTGGTGCTCAACGACGAGCCCGACCTTTCGACGCTCGAAGGCAACCTTCTTGACCTCACCGCTTTTGGGGGGATGGGCGCCCACCAGAAACGCCGCTACGATCGCCACCGCAAGCGTCTGCTTGGCGGCTTCACCGGCCTCGAAAAAGCAGCCGCCCTGCCCTACCCAAAATTTGTCTTCGCCCATATCCTGGCGCCCCATCCGCCGTTCGTGTTCGGCGCAAATGGGGAAGCGATCGATCCGGGCGGGCCGCTGAATCTTGCGGACGCATCGGATCTCCTGAAAGAGATCACGAAAGACCAGTACCGCCGCGGCTACATCGCCCAGCTCCAGTTCGTCAACAAGCGCGCCCTCGAAGCCGTGGACGCCATTCTGCGACAGTCCAAACATCGGCCCATCATCATTCTTCAGGGCGATCACGGCTCCCGCATGAACCTGAACTGGGAAAGTCTTGCCAAAACCGATCTGCGGGAACCGTTTTCTATTCTCAACGCCTACTATGTGCCGGATAAGGTGCGCCGCGATCTTACGAACGAGATCACACCGGTCAACTCGTTCCGTATCCTCCTTACCGATGTCTTCGGCGCAAACTATCCGCGCCTGCCGGATCGCAACTTTTTCTCTACCAAGATCGATGCCTACGACTTTATCGATGTGACGGAGCGATTGGCCCGCCTTGCAGGAGCCTCCCATCCCACGCATTATGCAGGCACCCTGCATCCAACGCATTATGCAGGCACCCTGCATCCAACGCGTTAATCAGAGTTTTAAGGAGCGATAAAATGCAGACGCTTCGGCTTGGCGCAGCCATGGTGGTACAGAACGATGCGGAAACGATAGAGCGCTCGCTCGCCTCGTTTTATGACGGTGTGGAAGTTCTGGTGATATCCACCGATCCGAAGCGGGGATGGTCGGGCAAGTCGATCGTGCCGGACGACACGATCGAGCGGATCCGCGCCTTCGACAAAGACAACAAGATCGAGATCATCGAAGGCGATTTCTGCCGCTATCCGGAGCCAATGCGCAACGATACCTACCAGCGACAAGTCACCGTAGATCGTCTCATGGAGCGCATGCCGGGGCTGGAGTGGGTGGTGCAGGTAGACGCGGATGAGGTTTTTCTCGACTTTGAAGATTTCAAAGCCTGTCTGCGGGCGCAGCCGAGGGAGGTCCGGGGAATCGTCTGGCGGATGATAAATGTGTTCAACTACGCAGAAGACGGCCGTTACCTTATCATTGTGGATCAGAACGGCGAACCTTCGTTGGAGCAGTTTTCCATCGCGCATCGTCCAGAGTATCCGCTGCACGGCTGCCGACTGGCGGTCATGCCGGAACGTAATGGCAGGCCCGATCCTGCCGCACAGTATATCCTGCCCGCTGACATACCGTATGGGCGGGCGGTGCTGCACTACGGTTATTCGAAAAGCGAGGCGCGGATCCGGGAGAAACTGCAGACATGGGGCCATTCCGACGAAGTCGATGCAGAAGCGTACTTCGCGCTGTGGAACCGCTCTAAAACGGACTGGCAGACCCTGCGCGATTTTCACCCAACCTATCCGACCGCCTGGCACGCGCTGCAGCCATACACCGCAGAAGAGCTGCAGGCGCTGTATGGGCGGCGGCCTTCCACCCCAAGCTTTCTCTCCCGCGCCGCGCGCAGGCTGTCGCGGCTTCTGAAGACCGGCTCCTAGCGTGACTCTGGATCGAGATGCGCTTCAGTCGTCGTCTCGAAGGCGTCTCTCGTGTTTGACAGGCTGTTCAGCAGAAGCGGTATGGGTGAAGGCGGACGGCTCGCCGGGCGGGAAGGCGGCGTTCTCCTCGCCCCGCAGCGTGTAGGCGACGATCTCGTTGAGTTTCTGTGGATCGGCACGGTCCAGGTCAGTCCAGTCCAGCGCAAGAGACCGCTCCGTCCAGAGGCGCGCCGTACCTCTTAGAAAGTGCAATGAGGGATTCATCTGGTCCAGAGGTATGCGATTGGGCACCGTCGTATAAGCCGACAGATCCGGGGTATCGGCGAAACAGTTGGCAAGCGGAGGTGTCAGCGCATCGAAGCGATTCATCGGGTCGAGGCCCAGCATCAGTTCAATCGACCGGACCAAGGAAACGGTGTTGCACAGCTCGTGGTCTGCGAATCTGCGCCGCGTATACGGGCTGAGCGCATAGCAGACCGTGCGATGTCCATCGACATGGTCCCGGCCGAACTGCGCATCGTCCTCGATCACGAAAATGCAGGTGTTCTTCCACTGCAGACTGTGCGACACGGCGTCCACCACACGCCCCAGCGCCAGATCGTTGTCGGCGATCATGGACTGCGGTGTCGGGTATTTGGGGTTGCGGCCTTCCGTATGGTCGCACGGCAGGGTCAGAAACATCAGGTTCGGCACCTTATCCTCCCTGCTGAATTTGAGATACTCTTCGGTAAAGACATCGGCGCGCTGCTGGTCGCTCTGGATCAGCGGCCACTGCACGACATGTCGGTTGATATAAGGGCGCAGCCCGACAAGCCGTGTTCCAGAATGAGCTTCGATCGCGTGCCTGCCGCCGATCCGGTCTTTCCAGACCTCAAGCCAGGTCTTCGCGGCCGGCGTAAACGAGGAGAGACGCGCGTCGCAAAACTCACCGTAGTCCCGAATGGTCCGCCCCTTCTTCAGCGCCGCATCCCAAAGACAG
Source organism: Chthonomonadaceae bacterium (assembly GCA_043733205.1). Classification (GTDB taxonomy): domain Bacteria; phylum Armatimonadota; class Chthonomonadetes; order Chthonomonadales; family Chthonomonadaceae; genus JANXLO01. The sequence goes on along the minus strand of JAYTGR010000953.1, from coordinate 1,928 downwards.
CCGCTGCTGGAGATCGACATGGCGCAGTCACCTCCGAATGCGTAGGTCCGATACCCGGTATAGAAATGCTCCATATAGTCGTTCGCCAGCGCCTGGGTACACCACTGATGCCCGTCGGCGCTGTTGGTTCCGGCGACATAAGCGTTGTCGAACAGCGTGAACTGCCGGGCGAGCGCGTGATGGTTCGGGGTGATGTTCTCTCCCATCAGGCACAGTCTTGGATCTCCATTGCCTTCGGGCATATCCCCGAGGATATCGTCGTAAGATCGATTCTCCTTAATGATATAGAGGATATGCTTTATCGCGCCGTTGTAGACCGCCAGATGCGGATGCAGAGCAGTCCGATCCCGGTTCCAGCCGTTGTAGGCCGCAACGCGTGCGGTCGCAGCATTCAGATCCGCCGACAGATCCAGCGAGGAGACGGTGCCCTGAAAATCGTGGGCATTGCCCGGCTGGCCGAGGCTCGTGCGGCTCACCGAACCGTTCCCTTTGGTATTCAGCACAAAGAGATGGCGGCCATTCTTGTCGAACGCGATGGCGACCGGGTAGTAGCCGGCAGGCCGGAATCCACGCACCCTGCCCTCCGCCAGATCGACCTCACAGACCGCATTGTCCCCGCCATTGCAGACATAAGCAATGCCATCATGAATGACGAGCGCGCAGGGCATGCTGCCGAAAAGCCGCATCGTGCCCCAATGCAGCGAAATCGTACGCACCACTTTCTGCTCTTTCAGATCGATATCCGAAAGGCTGTCGCTCCCAGCATTCGTGATGAACGCGTGACCGCCCTCGATCGCGATGGCGGTCGGATGCAGGCCGACTTTGATATGCTTGGTATTGCCCCGCTCCCGATGGATCAGGCAGACCGTGCCAGCCGCTGCGACTCCACGCGGATCTACGACAATGGCGGCATTGCCGCTGCTCGCCTGATCGTCGTCTTCTTTGGCCTGCGGTCCCCCCCAGTTGGTCACAACGAGTGTCTTCTCGTCTTCGCTTAACTTCACCTCGAACGGCAGGTTCTCTACCGGATATTCGCGCACCCACTGCCGGGTGGTCAGATCGATCTCGGCCACGGCATTGCGGTCGGCGGCCGCCACAAAGAGACGGGTGCCATCGCGTGTGATCGCCATCCCGCCTGGACGCGGGTTCCGCATGGTGCCTTGCGGTGTGACGTGAATGGGCAGTCCCATGACGAGACGCTGCCCTTGCAGATTCAACTCCTGGACCCAGCCGTCGGCCATACTGACGAACAGGCGGCTGCCGTCCGGCGACCAGAGCGCACCCCGGAATCCCGCTCCGCGTCGCAGCTGCACGGTCGCATCCGGCAGAACGCCCCCTTTGGGGGAGATCAGCATCACGCTGCTCTGGTTCAGTACGGCCAGCAGAGGTTTCGTCGGGTGGAGGGCCATATCGATCGGGCGGCCATCGAAAGCGACAGCACCCGGATCGATCCTCTGCTCGGTCGAAACGAGGAAGCTGCCGTCGGCCTGCCGGCCCACATGCAGTTCGCTTCTCTGACGGTGGGCAGAGGCCAGCGCAGCCATACCAAGCAACACTGACAATAGGACCAACGCACTGCGTCTGCCGGCGGTAAATCGCCGACGGCGGGCTGAAAGAAATCTAAGATTCACAGCGGCTCCGAATGAGGGGTTGTATAGAGTGAGGGACAGACAGCCCAGATAGATCTTACGCACTTGGCACTGACACACTTTGCACCGATAGTTAATCGTTCTAGGAAGTATACCACGTAACGAGGCATACGGTTTCACACCTTTCCGCCATAAGGGCTGTCCACTCCACGAGCATCGTTTAATAACGCGTCCGCATCTGTATCACCTCAATACGTCGGGGCGACCTCTTCAGGCTCCCGCCACTCTTGCGCAGCGAAAGATACGCCTGCACTTTTCGGCCTTGTTTTCTCGCTCGTT
>JAYTGR010000952.1:0-8435 GCA_043733205.1 Chthonomonadaceae bacterium | reverse complement strand
GAGATGCAGCAGGCAGGCGACATTCGCTTTCTGGGAATCACGGAGGCGTTTGGACCGGATCCCGGACACCGGATGCTCTCGCCAGCGGTGGAAGACGGCTGCTGGGATGTCGTGATGGTCGGTTTCAATATTCTGAATCAGTCGGCCCGATCCCGCGTGCTTGCCGCCACACAGCGTCACCGAATCGGGACGCTCTGCATGTTCGCGGTGCGCCGCGCCCTCAGCCAGCCGGAGGTACTGCGGCAGCTGATGCAGGAGCTTGCCGCCCAAAATCTGGTGGATGCCGCCGCGCTGGAAGACGCAGACCCGCTCGGCTTTTTGCTGAAGGAGGGGAAGGCACAGAGTATGCCGGACGCTGCCTATCGCTTCTGCCGCTGGGAGCCGGGGCTGGACGTGATCCTCTCCGGGACAGGCAGTGTCGAACATCTCAGAGAGAATGCGGCTTCCCTGGCGCGGCCTGCTCTGCCGGCCGCAGTGGCCGCACGTCTCCAGACCCTTTTTGAGCGGGTCGATACCGTCTCCGGGAACTGATGTGGCCGCCCTCGCAGACGCTGTTCCGACCAGCACAGCGCCGGATCGACCAAAAAGCCAGGTGAGTAAAGAAGGGCCGCGCCGATATCGGCGCGGCCCTTGTGCTGTCTCACTGCCCTTTTCGTCGTGAAAAGCAATCTCTCAAACCCACCCTCGGTAAGCCGACATCCAGATTCGAACTGGAGACCTGCTGTTTACGAAACAGCTGCTCTACCACTGAGCTATGTCGGCGTTTAAACGCATTTCACGGGTCTATTATGGCAGAACAGAACCCGATCTGTCAAGGTGAGCAGGCTCGTTCATGGCGGCGAAGAAGAGCCGACGGCACGCGGTTTTGCAGCCGGACCTGCGCGTTTTTCGATGGGCGGAATTGGCGGCAAAAAACAGGGGAAATGTTGTGAAAAGACCTTGCATTCCCGGTAGAGGTATGCTATACTTTGAACCTGTTTGGGGAGCAGAGAGACAAGCGAAAGCACGGTCTCTTTTTGCGGACCCGATCCTATTTTCTAATCCCAGATGCGCAGGAAACCTCAACGATGACGGAGAACGAACAGCCGGATTTTACAGTCGTTGACAGCCGACAGGCTGCTCACACAGACGAGACACCGCCAGCGGAAACGCCGTCTGCCTCCTCGGAGCAGACGCCGAACACCGTGACTGCGGAAGGGACGCAGGCATCCCCTGCTGCCCCCGAAGCAGACCCGGAACTGGAAGCGGGCCAGAACCCGTTCGGACTGCCGGACCCTGCGATGCTGATTGCCTGGGCGGCGATGCAGACCTCGCCCCAGGAGCTGCTCGGCCTGCTTGCGCCAGCCTTCGACAGTAAGGCGCGCTGCGCGCTCGGACTGATCGCCGATCCGCAAACCGGCGAACTCAGCCAGGATATGGACACAGCCAAAGTGGCGATCGATGCCGTTCAGTTCTGTCTCGGCAAAGCGGAACCCACGCTGGATGCCGCCGAATACCGAGAGATGATGCGCCGCCTGAACGATCTCCGTTTGACCTATGTAGCCAAGCTGCAGACCTCGTGAATTCCCTGGCCCCCGCTGGCCTCATCCTTGCATGATTTTCGGAACAAGCCGCCCTGTTGGGCGGCAGTAAAGAACGGCCCAGGGCAGGATGCCCTGCTGCCAGAGAGAGCGGTTTCTAAACCGCCAAGCCTCTGTGAACCGGAGCGAAGGAGAGAGACATGGCAATCCGTTTGGAGCTGCCGCCGGCACTATTTCCACGTTTGAACGAACGCTGGCAGGCTGCCCGTTCCTACTTTCAAAGGCAGTCCGTCAGCCTGCGAGTCCTCACGCTGCGCACGGTAAAGATACCGGTCGTCTGCTGGCATGGCCTCTCGGTGCGCTACACGACGCGCTGGAGCCTGCAGGCCCGGTCGGCGGCCCGCCGTAAGCACGATTTTCAGGCATTCGAAACGCAGTACGAAGATCTGGTAGACCTGCTCTGCTGCGCGGCGAAAGAGGGCATCCATCCCGACAGCGACGCCTGCTATGCCGAGATTCGCCAATGGATGTGCCTGCACTATCGCAAAGTGCGCTCCCAGCTGCGCCCCTACTGGGTGGAGGTCGGCGTCCCGGAACCCATCGACCCGTTCGAAGCGCTGTTCGCGGCAGAGAGCGTCGAGGCGTGTATCAACGCTCCCGACAGTATCGCCGACCTGATGCTCACCCGCGCCGCGCTGGATTCCTATCACGAAAATACAGGGTCTTATCCCCATTAGAGCGATCGTTCGGTCTCAAACCGCACGCCCCGTGACGTACTGTGCGTCCGGGGCGTTCCACTGTCCGGGAACTGTCCGAAAGCGGCCGGTGGACGAAAAAACACCTTGACTCTGTTCCCGACTCCTCCTATAATAGAATTCAGGAGCTATGTCGTATGCCCGAAGATCTGAACCCGGCCGCAGTATTGCCGGCCCCCCCACTGCCGCACATTTCCACCGCCCCTCCCCTGACCGGGGCAGGGGTGCCGCCTGTCGCCGCGATCATCCTGGCGGCCGGCAAATCCACGCGCATGCAGTCCCGCCTGCCGAAGATGCTGCACCCGATCTGCGGGATCCCGATGACAGCGCATGTCATTCGGGCCTGCCGCGCCGCTGGCGTTGAGCGGATCGTGGTCGTCATCGGGCATGCCGCCGACGAGGTGCGCGCCGGGCTGGGCGAAGAGGTCGAATACGTATATCAGGCCCAGCAGCAGGGCACGGGAGACGCCGTGCGGTCCGCGCACGCCCTGCTGTACGACTGGCCCGGAACGATCCTGGCGCTCGCAGGAGATGTGCCCCTCCTCGCCCCAGAATCGCTGCGGGAGCTGATACGGCGCCTGCATCGTTCTGAAGCTGTCGCGGCTCTGCTCACCGCCCGTCTCGAAGATCCAACCGGCTACGGCCGCATCCTGCGCGACGCAGACGGACAGGTCACAGGCATCGTCGAGCAGAAGAACGCGACCGCCGAACAGCAGGCCATCAAGGAGTGGAACCCCTCTATCTACGCGTTTCAGGGGCCGGCGCTCTGGTCGGCGCTGGAGCGGGTCGAGCGCAATCCTCTCACCGGCGAGTTCTATCTGACCGACACCATCGGCCTGCTCGCGGCACAGCAGGGGAAGATCGAAGGCCTGCTGCTGGCGGACGCGCAGGACGCGCTCGGCGTCAACAATCGCGTCGAACTGGCACAGGCTGCGACGATACTGCGCAGCCGGATCCTGCGCGCTCTGATGCTCTCGGGCGTCACCATCACGGACCCAGCCAGCACCTACATCGATGTCGATGTCGAAGTGGGCCAGGATACCGTCATCGAACCCAGTACCTTTCTCTACCGGGGCACGCGCATCGGTAAAAACTGTAACATCGGCCCGCTGACTCGCATCGAAAACAGTACCCTCGGAAGCGATGTCAAGGTCGTCTCCTCCCAGATCGTCGGCAGTGTGCTGGAAGACCGCGTCAAAGTCGGTCCGTTCGCACATCTGAGGCTCGGCACGCACCTGGGGCCGGACGTCAAGATCGGAGATTTCGTCGAGGTCAAGAACTCCGTGTTCGGTGAACGTGCGCAGGCCTCTCACCTTTCCTATATAGGCGACGCCGAAATCGGCGCAGGAACCAATATCGGTGCGGGAACCATCACCTGCAACTACGACGGGTACCATAAATACCGCACTGTCGTCGGGAAGAACGCCTTCATCGGCTCCAACTCGACCCTCATCGCTCCGGTCACTATCGGCGATGGAGCTTTCATCGCCGCCGCGTCGTCGGTCCCGAGCAATGTCCCGGCAGATGCCCTCCTCATCTCCCGCCCACTGCCTACCATCAAGGAAGGCTGGGCCGCCCGCAATCGTGAACAAAAGGCTCCTGGAGTCTCTTCACCAGCGAAATCTTAGACAGCAGTTTGGACTGTCCCACTCTCTTCGGGTTTCCGAGGAGGCAGGCGCTTCGGCGCGCACAACTTTTGGGTGATGTTAGGAGCAAACGATGCGAGGAGATCACGGCCTGCGAATCTTCACCGGCAACGCGAACCCGGCCCTCGCAGCGAGTATCGCTGCGGAACTCAATACGCCACTCGGTGAAATCTGCGTCAAGCAGTTTGCCGACGGTGAGATCTTCGTCAAGATCGAGGAGAGCGCGCGGGGCCAAGACATCTTCATCGTGCAGCCCACCTGCCATCCGGTCAACGACAACCTGATGGAGCTGCTCATCATGATCGATGCGTTCCGGCGCGCCTCCGCCCGCCGTATCACCGTCGTCCTGCCCTACTACGGCTACGCCCGCCAGGACAAGAAGATCAAGCCCCGTGAACCCGTGACGGCCCGCCTGGTCGCCAACCTGATCACGCATGCGGGCGCAAGCCGCGTGCTCTGCCTGGATCTGCATGCCGGACAGATCCAGGGCTTCTTCGATCTGCCCGTCGATCATCTCTACGCCGGCCCCCTGATCGCTCAGCACCTCACGACCGAGGGACTCTACGACGGCAACACCGTCGTGGTCTCGCCGGACGTCGGCGGCGTGGCGCGGGCCCGCGCTCTGGCCGAACACCTGAAGACCTCCATCGCGATCATCGCCAAACGGCGGCCGCAGCCCAATCAGGTCGAGATCATGGAGATCATCGGCAACGTAACAGGGAAGGTCTGCATCATGGTGGACGATATGATCGACACCGGCGGCAGCATCGTGCAGGGCGCGGAGGCGCTGATGGACCGGGGCGCGACCGCCGTACACGCCTGCTGCACCCACGGGATCCTCTCCGGCACGGCGATCAGCCGCGTCGACTGCTCGCCGCTGCACTCGCTGGTTGTGACCGATACGATCCCGCTGCCCGAAACGAAGCGCCACCCGAAGATCAAGGTGCTGTCCGTCGCGCCCCTGCTCGCAGACGCCATCTCCCGCATCCATGAAGACAACTCCGTCAGTGAACTGTTCAGCCACTACACCGATCACTGACAGGCGCTTTTGTCGAAGCAGCACAAGAGGATTGAAATGAAGACCGTACCGAAAGTTGAGATCGCAAAGAGCCACGCGGCGCTGCTGGCAGAGATCGAGGCGACGCAGACACCCTATGGGCAGGCCGCGTTCTGGTGGATGGGACAGCACACCTTTATCGTCAAAGCCGGATCGAAGGTGATCTACTTCGATCCCTGGTTTGCCGACTGGGATTCGCGCCAGACACCCGCTCTGCTGACGCCGCAGGAGTGCCGTCTGGCGAACCTCGCACTGATCTCGCACGGCCATGCCGATCACCTCTGCCCGGACACCCTGCCCGCCATGACGCAGGCTTCCCCTCTCGCCCTGTTCGTCTGCCCGCGCACGGAAGCCGAACGGCTGACCGGTGAATGCGGTATCGCGTCCGAGCGCGTACACTCGATCGATGCCGGAGAGATCTTCGAGGCGGACGGGATCCGTGTCACAGCGATCAAATCGAAGCATGAGCATTTCGACGAGCATCCGATCCACGGCTTCCCTTACCTCGGCTATGTCGTGGAGACCAACGGCGTCACCCTCTACCACGCAGGCGACACGATCCCCTACGAGGGCCACCTGACCACCCTGGCGCAGTGGAAGCATTTCGACGCGATGTTCCTGCCGATCAATGGACGGGATGCCGAGCGCTACCTCCGCAGCTGCGCGGGCAACCTGACGTTTCAAGAGTCGGCGGAGCTGGCGGGCGAACTGCGGCCTGGAATCGCTGTCGCAGCCCACTGGGATATGTTCGTCGGCAACCAGGAAGACCCACAGCTGTTCGTCGATTTCCTGACCGCCAAGTATCCAGGCGTAAAATCGTGGGTGGGCAGGGCGGGAGAAAGAGTCCTCTTTCCGGAGTAGAGGCACCTGCTTCGATATCCGTCTCTCTCCCTGCAGCCGCGCCGCAGATCGATAGCGCACCGGACGTTTTCATGCGATTTTCATGTTCAGCCGCTAAAATATGCTGTTGTTTTATCCCCTTCCAGCGACCACACCTTGTAAAGGAGAGTTATAAGATGCAGAGACGACTATCCCGCATCGCGCTGTCCATGACACTCATTCTCGTCGCGGGCACGGCAGGACACGGGGACTCCTCGCTCCCCCACAGTGCCGTGCTGGAGGAAGCGCACAGCCATTGGGTTTTCCCCGATTCTGCCGGTAAACTGATCTACAAGACACGGCCGCAGGGAGACCGCATTCTGGACTTCTCGTTCGCCGGCTATCGAGGCGGCGGCGTAAAGCTCCCCTCCGCCGCAGTGCAGTGCAGCGTCTCTGCCAGCGGTGGTGACGACACAGCCGCCATTCAGCAGGCTATCGATACTGTGTCGCAGCGGGAACCGAAGCAGGGATTTAGGGGCGCGATTCAGCTCGCACCGGGAACCTTCTCCTGCAGCAGAACTCTGATCCTCAAAACCAGCGGTGTGGTCCTTCGCGGCAGCGGGAGCGGGACGAACGGCACGATCCTGCGAATGACCGGGAAACCGCACATCTGTCTCACCATTGCCGGCGCGGCCTCGGCCACCGAGTCTGGACCGTCCTCTCCGATTACCGACTCCTACGTACCGTCCGGAGCGACCACCCTCAGCGTCGCCAGCGCCACCCCTTTCCATGCCGGGGACACGGTGTACATTCGACGCCCAACGACCGACGCCTGGGTCGCATTTATGGGGATGGATAAACTGGAGCGCAGCGGCAGCAAGGAGCTGTGGGTCAGCGGCGTGATCGAGACCGAGCGGGTCATCCAACGGATATCAGGCAGTCGGATCACCCTGGACATTCCACTCACAGACTCCTTCGATGCGCGGTATCTCAGTCCACCCGGCTGCTCGGTGGTCAAAGCGGTCGTATCCGGCCGTATCTCCGACGTCGGTGTGGAGAACCTTCGGATCGTCTCGCCGCCCCAGCCGGTAACCATCGCGGAGCCGCATCACCAGGCGATTGGCATCAACGGAGCCGAGGATGCCTGGCTGAAGAATATCGCGATCGAGGACACGGTCGACAGCGTAACCATCGGCTCCAAAGCGAAACGGGTAACCGTCGCAAATGTCAGCGTTCAGCACAGTGTCGCGACGAAGGGCGCCGCGAAGCCGGCCGATTTCGCCATCGACGGCTCCCAGATTCTCTTCGATCGCTGCAGCGGGCGCGGAAACAACTTGTTCTATTTCATGACACGCTCCCGGGTCACCGGCCCAAACGTCCTGCTGAACTGCACATTTCATGGCAACGGACATATCGAGCCTCACATGCGCTGGGCTACTGGCCTGCTGCTGGACGGCTGCCAGGTGCCGGAGAGCGGGATCGACCTGATAAATCGCGGTGAGATGGGATCCGGTCATGGCTGGGCTATCGGATGGGCCGTTGCCTGGAACTGTACAGCCCGCACATTTGTCGTCCAGGAGCCGCCCGGAGCGGCCAACTGGGCAGTCGGCTGCCAGGGCGCACGGGAGACCGCTGTGATGCCCTTCAATCATGAGCTGAAACTGCCGGAGGGAACCTACGATTCCCACGGCATTCCCGTCGCTCCTGCCAGCCTCTACCTGGCACAGCTGCGCGAAAGGCTTGGGCCGGAGGCGGTTGGCAACATCGGATACTGAGATCTGAGAACAGCCTCCGTTCTGGCTGTCTGGACACCCCCTCCGCTGTACGCTAAGAACGGCGGTGCGGCGCGGACCTGCTGTGAAGTTCCCTGCGATGTCGAGTTTGCGGGACATCGTAGGGTAAAATCGAGGGTAAGCCAGGCAGGAGAGCGCGTACACTTTCCCGAATAGAGAAGCCGCTCTGGGTCTTCGGCCTCCGATGACAGTGTCTGCCCCTCGGCGGCGCACAAGCGCATACGGGTTTCCTTGATCAACGCAGGGAAAGCCGGAGGTAAACAGACTACGAAGGATTGTGTAATGACATTAATGACAGCGGCAGGCGAGGCACAGCTGCCCGCACTGCCTCTGCTGCGACTGATGGCGCTGGCCCGCGAAGGGGATCGACGCGAAGGCATTCTGATGCGCCAGGGCAAAGGCTGGTTTCAGGTCTCCGGTACGGGACACGAGACCCTGGCCGCGCTGATCATGGCGCTCCGGCCCGACGACTATCTCTTCCCCTACTATCGGGACCGCGCCCTCGCACTGGCAAAGGGTGTGACCAACTACGAACTGGCGCTGGCCTACTTTGCCCGCAAGGAGAGCAGCAGCGGCGGCCGTCAGATGCCGGGCCACTACAGCGACCGCGCACGCAGGATCTTCTCCGTCGCCACTCCCACCGCCTCCCAATGCCTGCCCGCGACAGGCGCCGCCTGGGCCGCCCGCCTCGCCCACACCGATCAGGTCGTGCTGACGACCGTTGGAGACGCCGCCACCCGCCAGGGCGAGTTTTACGAGGCTGTCGCCTTCGCCGTCCAGGAGAGACTGCCCGTCCTGTTCGTCATCGAGGACAACCGATACGGCATCAGCACCCCGACCGACCG
>JAYTGR010000951.1:0-3081 GCA_043733205.1 Chthonomonadaceae bacterium | reverse complement strand
CCACCTACTATAACCCGCCGCCGCGCCCCGGATTCGTGCAGCAGCCGGATAATTTCGATATGAAGCAGGCGGTCAGGGACTGGGTGCGCGTCATCCGTGAACCGAACGCCTTCTTCCGCGAACAGGCAGAACGGACCGGCTACAACGCTCCCCTCGCCTTCCTCGTGGCATTTGGCATCGCTGTCGGCGTCTTCGCGATTATCTCGGGCCTGATCCGGCTGGCGCTCAGCCCCTCCAGTGTGACGGCTGTTCTCTTTCAGATCGTCGTGGGCGCCACCGGCGGCATCACCGGCGCGCTCATGGGCGCATTCGTCTGGGGAGGCGTCCTGCATGTGGTCGGCAGAATGTTCGGCAATCGTCAGCCCTACCATAAGACGTTTCGCGTGGCGGCCTACAGCCGTGCGCCGCTGCTGTTTTTCAGCGCGGTGACCTCGCTCATCGTACCGTTCATCATGCCGGTTTCGGGCTTTACACCGCGTTCGACAGGCACACCGTCACCGTTCGGGCAGATGACTTCGGTTCAGTTTACCGTGCCAGCCAGTCCCTCCGGTCTGCCCGGCGGAACGACACAGCCAGGCTCCGGCCGCACACGCACGCCGAATCCTTTCGACGATCCCAATTTTCAAAAGGCGATCGGTGCTTACAAGATCATCGGTCCCCTGTCGATCCTGGGGCTGATATGGGTATGGTGCCTGCAGGCGATCGGCCTCAAGTATGCACAGAACCTCTCCTCCGGCGGCGCGGCAGGAACGGTCTTCGTCGCTCTCTTGATTCCCTTCCTGCTGCTGGTGCTGTTCGTCGTTCTGTTTGGGCTCCTGATCGTAGGTCTCATGGGCGCCTCGCGCGGGGCGTCAGGTTTTCAAAACCTGCTCTCTCTCGTGCCCTCGAGTCTGGCGGTGTGGCGTGGAATCTGAGACGACACTGCAGGAGGAGCCGACGGCCCCGCGCCTGCTGCGCTCGGAGCGGGCCATTCATGCCGCCATCGAGATCTACACAAGGTGGCAGGAGGAGCGGGATCGTACGCCGCTGGATCGCGTCGTAGGGGCGGAGTTCCGTTCCCGCCGCTATCTCAACGCCTCCGAACGCCGCTGGACCGCCGAAGCGCTGTACGGCAGCGTGCGTTACCTGCGCCGGCAGCGCCGCCTGCTGGAGATCCTGGAGCGGCAGGACAGCCCGGAGACCCGCCTGCGCCTCTGGGCCGAAACCGATGCTGGGGATGAAGCGGCGCTCGCCGCCTTCGACCGCCTGCCGACCAGTCAGACCCCGCGAGACTATCTGCGTATCACCCTCTCTTTTTCGGACGACATGGCGGCCTCTCTGGAGAATCTGCTGGGAACGCAGGCCATTGCCGCCGGCAGGGCGTTCAATGCCCAGGCCCCGACAACTCTGCGCCTGAACCCGCTGCGCGCAGACCGACAGCGTGTGCGCACGGCGCTGCCTGAACTGACTCCCACGCAGTTCTCGCCCTGGGGCCTGGAGCTGCCGCACCGCGTCAATATCTTCGATCAGCCCGGCTACCGGGCGGGCTGGTACGAGGTGCAGGAAGAGGCGAGCCAACTGGCGGCGCTGCTGACGAATGTGCTGCCGGGCCAGACCGTCGTGGATGTCGGCGCGGGCGCGGGCGGCAAGACGCTTCCGCTGGCCGCTCTTATGGAAAACAAGGGCCGTCTGGTCGCCCTCGACATCGCTCTGCCGCGTCTGGAAGAGCTGCAGGATCGCGCGCATCGGGCCGGGGTTTCGAAGATGGAGATCATCGAACTGGAAGCCAACGCCGAGGGCGTCTGGCGGCGCGACGGGGAGGCCCGCAAGGTGCTGCTGGGTCTCAATGGCACTGCCGACCATGTGCTGCTCGACGCTCCCTGCACCGGCAGCGGTGTTCTGCGGCGCAGTCCGGACACGAAATGGCGTCTGGTGGACCGCCCGGTGCTTGCCCGTCTGCAGAGCACTCTCCTGGGACAGTCTTCGCTGCTGGTGGCGCCCGGAGGCTATCTGCACTATGTCACCTGTTCCTTCGAACCGGAGCAGAACGAGCGGATCGTCGAGGCGTTTCTGGCTTCCGCCGAGGGGAAGGAGTTCGGCATCGTGCCGGTGGCAGGGCGTCTGCTCGCCGCCTGCGGGCGTGCCGAACAGATGGCGAAACAGGCGCCGCGCGCCCGCCGCAATCACGAGGAAGCGTCTCCCAAGCCGCCAGCCCCCTCAGCGGAGATGAAACAGCGTTTCGCCCCGCTCACCGACGGCCCCTATCTGCGCACCTGGCCGCACCGTGACGGTCTGGACGCCTTTTTTGGAGCAACCCTGCAGCGCAAAACATGACCCTCCAGGAGCAGGCAGAACAAAACGTGCAGCAGGCGCGTCTTCTGTACGATAAAGGCAGGTGGGAAGAGGCCATTACCCACTATCTGGAGGCGCTCCGTCTCTATGCGCTCACGCCCTGGAAATATTGGAAGGGCCGCAGCACACGGTTCCTGCCCTCCTCATGCCGGGAGGCTGTCGAGAAAGGTTTTTATGTCCGTACCGCCCGCACGTATCTATACCCTGCCGCTTTTCCCGCTGAATCACGTCTTATTTCCCCAGTTTTTGCTGCAGCTCCAGATTTTTGAGGAGCGCTATCTGGCGATGATCGGCAGCTGTATCGACCGCAACGAGCCGTTCGGCGTGGTGCTGATTCAGGAAGGAGAAGAGATCGGCGCCCCGGCTGTGCCCCACACGATCGGCTGCGTGGTGCAGATACAGAAGGTCGAACATCTGGAGGATGGCCGCATGCTGCTGATCGCCGCCGCCAACGGACGCTTTCGCATCCTGGAGTATATGGAAGGAGAGCTGCCCTATCTGGTCGGGCGGGTCGAGGATGTAGAGGATCTGCCCGAAACGCGGGAAGGCCTGGAGAAGCAGGTGGAAGAGCTGACCGAGCTGTTTCGACGCTATCTGGCTCTGCTGGCAGACCGCGCGCGTCTGGTACAGCCCGATCTCGAACTGCCTGCCGATCCCTCCCTGCTGTCGTTCTGCGTGGCTTATATCATTCAGGTTCCGCTCATCGCGCACCAGCACCTGCTCGAATCCACCGACGCCCGCCAGCGCATC
>JAYTGR010000950.1:0-3084 GCA_043733205.1 Chthonomonadaceae bacterium | reverse complement strand
CTGCTTCCGAAGTCGCGTGTAAACGTTAAGAGGACAGTGTGACGGAGCAAGCGTCTGGTTCGCTCGCCTGTCCGTGATCGACACGCATTACAGACGCTGGCACACGTCCGGATGTGACAAAAAAGTGGTAATCTAATGTTCCCAGCACCTCAAGAGCATAAATTTGTGCGTGGGCATGGGAAATGACACCGGAAGGGATTCAATTACGTATAGACCTGTAGAGACGTATGTTCTTTCGTAGAGGCGCGCATACCGGGCGGAAAGCCAGGACGGCGCCGCAGTCGCGCATAACCCGAATTACGGGAGGAGTTACCCTAAATGGCATTTCTGATCGGTCTTCTGTGGCCTTTGTTGGCGGGCGGCTTAATGTATATTTTGTCGAACCATAGCAAGGGCAAAAACGCGAAACTGTTCTTTCGCTACGGTGCCTGGGGCTTCTGGCTAATCTATCTGCTCTGGATTCCCGGCCCCCTGGTATTTCCGTTCACCTTCCTGAATTACTTTATCAAACTGGCTCCCAGCGTGGTCTGTTTCCTGCTGGCGGCGAACAGCATCATCAAAGAGATGCGGGCGCAGGCGCAGGGACAGTACACCGACGCGGCCTGATACAGAATATAAGAGAAAGGCTCCGAACAGTCGTTCGGAGCCTTCTTTTCGAGTCGGTTTGTAGTGAATTCGCGCTGCATCAGGGCTTCCTGACTAGATTCTCGCAGAAGAACTGCACCACGCTCTGACGTGTCTCGTCCCGGAGGCTGTGATGGATACGGCGGTGGCCGGAGCGCGGAAGGACATGAAGGATCTTGGGATGGCCGGCGGCCGCATGCAGCGCGTGCGCATCCGCTAGGTTAACGACGCTGTCGCGGCTGCCATGCAGAAGCATCAGAGGACGGGGCGTCAGTCGGGCCACCACGTTGACAGGCGAGACGAGTGTGGGCGAGACCGGAAACCAGCGTGTGGCCAGCAGGCGTGCGCCCCACGAGACTACCGGGGCGAGAGGGCCGAAATGTTTGCGGCAGCGCTGCGCGATCGCGCCGTTCAGGGTGGCGAATGCGCCGTGAGTCGCCACGGCCTGAATGCGCTCCTCTTCGACTGCCGCCAGAATAGCGGTCGCTCCCCCCATCGAGAAGCCGAAAACCCCCATGGGCACGTCCTTAACATCCGGTCGGGAATCCAGATATTTCACCGCGCCCCGCAGGTCCTGTGTTTCGTAATAGCCTGCCGTGCAGAGATCCCCATCGCTGTTGCCCATCGCGCGGAAGTCGAACAGCAGTACGCAGAATCCCTCACGCCACATCCGCTCCGCCCAGGGCAGCGCCTCGCCCCGGTTCGCCATCATCCCATGACACAGAATAACGACGCCGCGCGCCAACTGCCCGTTCGCCTGATTGCGGGCCGGAAGAAACCAGCCTGAAAGCATGGTGCCTTCCAGCGAGGCGAAAGCCACCTCTTCGAATGCCGCTCCGAACTGTGCCGGTGTGCCTTTAACGCGCCGTCTCGGGGGATGCGTTGCAAACCACGCCAGGAGACACGTGCCCACTACCACCCAGGCGGCTGTGCCCAGAGTGCCGGCTCCGGCCACTGCGATCAACCACGACCAGAAGGAATGCAATTGTGGAATCCTCTCACTTCAAACTTTCTAGCGGGTTCGACGCATGTCCCGTCTGCTATATCTTTAGTTTACCATGTCTCGATAAGGATTGTGCAATATCCGTTACAACGATTCGAGAGGCTATTTCGCGAGGAAGGAACCGTTCGCTTTCGTGGGGAATAGGCAGTTCAGCGCACCGATCATGCCGGAACCGCTGCCATGCTATCGTGCCGACACCGAAGGCGCACGAATTACGATGTTCTGCACGAGGAGTTTTATGCGACTCACAGCCCGTATGCGTATTGCTGTCCTATCGTTTCTCGCCGTTCTCTGCGGCTGCCGTGGCAATACCGGTCCTCCCCTGCCGCCAAACGCCTCCAATCTCCTCGAAGCGCGCACCGGGTTTAAGACGAAGACCATTCCCAATTCCTATACAACGGATGGCACCGCTCCCATTCCGCCGTCCGACATCTACCGCGCCATTCGTTATCCCTCTCCCGCCGGTGAGATGTTTGCGTATCTATCACCCGATCCCGGGGACGGGAAAAAGCATCCCGCTGTGATCTGGGCGCATGGCGGCTTTGGGGGCATCGACAAATGGCTGTGGGAGAAAACTGACCAGCAGGACCCCGGCAAGTTTCGGGAGGCGGGGATTATCGTCCTGTGTCCCTCCTGGCGAGGGGAAAACGACAATCCGGGCCGCTTCGAGCTGTTTGAAGGCGAAGTCGAGGATGCCGTCTCTGCCGTAAAATACCTGGCGCAAGTGCCTTATGTGGACGCCTCGCGTATCTATATGGCCGGACACAGCACCGGCGGCACGATTACACTGCTCACGGCAGAGTCCACGCCGAACCTGCGTGCTGCCTTCTCGTTCGGCGGCTGTCCGGACATTCATCATCTGATGGAGAGCAGCCAGGGAAAAGGCTATGGCAACACGCCCTACGACTGGCATAACGACCAGGAGAGCTACTGGCGCTCGCCCATCAACTTTGTCTCTTATCTGCACTCCCCAACGTTCTATTTCGAGGGCGCCAAGTCGTTCTATCCTGCCGATGCGCGCCTTATGGAGCGGCGTGCGAGAGAGGCAGGCAAGCCGTTCTCGGCGTTCATTGTAGAAGGAGGAACGCACTTCTCCATTCTGCAGCCGGAGACCGCCCTGGTGGCGAAGAAGATACTGGCGGATACAGGTCCAGCCTGCAGCATCTCCTTCATACAGGAGGAGGTGCAGTCGGCTTTTGCAAACGGCAGCAATTGAAACCGCTGTGATCCCCACGGAACCTGGGACATGCTCTGAACAGTATCAGACAAACGATGGGAACGAGGAGGTATAATCGACACAGGAAAACCGGCCGGATAGGCCCTGTTTCCTGCAGCGTTCGAACGGCCTGCTTCCTCCGGATCGGGCCGACAGAGATAAGCCAGGTAAAATGGACAGAATTTCCCTCATCATAGCCGAAGACGAACGGCTGACGCGTGATGCGCTCGCACGGCTGCTG
>JAYTGR010000949.1:0-3088 GCA_043733205.1 Chthonomonadaceae bacterium | reverse complement strand
TGACCACCGGAGAGAAGTTCAACGGCCCGGGAGAACTCAAAAAGCTGATGCTGGAGCGCAAAGAGGATTTCCTCACCAATCTGACGGAGAAGATGCTGGCCTATGCCCTGGGACGCGGCCTGGAGCCCTACGATCTGCCGGCCGTCCGGAAGATCACCGCAGCCGTCAAGAAAGACAACTATCGCAGCAGCGCCCTGATCCTGGAGATCGCCCGCAGCTATCCCTTCCAGTACCGCAAAAATCTGTAGTCATTGTGTCTTCCTGATGCAAGGAGAGTTTAGTTGAGCAAAAATACCCCTCTGTTATCGCGCCGAACGGTCCTGAAAGGGCTTGGCGTCTCGATGTGTCTGCCGCTGCTGGAAGCGATGCAGCCGCTCGCCGCGCTTGCCGATACCGCGAAGGACAAAAAGGTCAGGCCACCGGTGCGCATGGCCGTGCTCTACATGCCCAACGGTGTGCATCCCAAGGCCTGGACCCCTGCTGGAAACGGCAGTAATTTCGAGCTCTCTCCCATCCTGGCTCCGCTCAGCAATGTCAAGTCCGACCTGCTGGTGCTGACGCAGCTGATGAACCGGCAGAGCATCGAGGGCGACGGGCACTATGTCAAGGTCGCGCCGTTTCTGACCGGCACGCATATCACCAAGACCACAGGCGCCGATCTGCGCTGCGGCGGCGTCTCGCTCGACCAGATCGTGGCCCAGAGACTGGGCAGCCTGACTCCGCTGCCGTCGCTGGAACTGAGCATCGAGCCCGTCACAGGCTACGTCGATGCCAATGTCGGTTATACCGCGATTTACGGGTCGCACATCTCCTGGAACACGCCGACCACGCCGGTCACACGCGAGATCAATCCGCAGCTGGCGTTCGACCGTCTGTTCCGGGCGCAGGGGAGCGCAGGGCGCGGCGTGTCACCACGCGATGCCAGTGTCCTGGATGCCGTGCTGGACGATGCGAAGAGCCTGCAGTCCAAAATCGGCACGGCGGACAAACATAAACTGAACGAATATTTCGATGCCGTGCGCTCCATCGAGACCCGCATCGCCTTCGACGCCGCCCGGCGCGCAGGAGAGTATGCCGGAGATCCGCTGGCCCGCAAAGAGATCGAGCGGCTCGGCGGCCGCATTCGGGACTACTATAAAGATCCGGCGCACCTGAGCGAGCGGGGGATCGACCATACCGAACAGACCCGCCTGATGCTCGACATCATGGTGCTGGCTTTCTGGACCGATTCGACCCGCGTCGCCACCTTCATGTTCGGCAACGAAGTCAGCGGCAAGAACTTCTCCTTCCTGCCCGGCGTCAGCGGCAGCCACCACGAGATTTCACACCACTCGAACGAAGCCGCCAAACTGGAACAGTACCAGCGCATCAATATCTGGCACACGCAGCAGTACGCCTATATGCTGGAGAAGATGCGCGGCATCAAGGAGGGAGACGGCACTCTGCTCGACAACTCTATGGTGATGCTCGCCAGCGGCATGCGCGACGGCAACGCGCACAGCCCCTACGACCTGCCCATTCTGCTGGCTGGCCGGGGAGGCGGCACACTCGCCACCGGACGCCATCTGGTCTACGAAGCGAAGACGCCGCTCTGCAATCTCTACCATGCCATGCTGAACCGCATGGGCGTCCCGACCGCGCAGTTCGGAGACAGCACAGGCGAACTCGCCGGAATCGCCGATCCCCGCTTCCAGGGCGTCCCCGCCAAATCCTGAGCGGGCTGTCTAAGAGCCTGTCCCCATAAGCTCTTTCTTTGGACAGTTGTCTCGGGATTGAAATCCCGTTCTGAAAGGGCAAACCCGCCTTCGCGGGTTCAATGCATTGGAGTCCGCGCAGGCGGACTTCCCATCTCAGAACGGCAATTCATTGCCGGGGCGCACGTTTAGAGCCTGTTGGGATAGGCTCTAACTCGGTTAAAGAGTCAGAGGGCAGGCTGCATCGCAAAATTACGCGCTGCAGCCCGCCCTCTTTTGCTTGTGACCCGACCCGGTCGCTCTACTGGACGTTCAGAGCGAAGTCGTCTACGACGAACGAGGTCTGTCGGGAGCCGTTTTCGACTCCGATAAGATAGATCTGGATCGTCTGGCCTTTGTATGCGGTCAAATTGAAGGTCTTCTGGGCGTAGCCGGAAGCCTTGTTCAGGTTGGAGTAGGTCGCCAGGGTCGCCAGCACGGTGCCGGACGAATTGCGGATCTGCACTTTGAGCGTGTCGTAAGCGGTAGTGGTCGTGGTCTCCGCCGTATCGATGTGCAGCCAGAAGGTCAGCGTGGCCGACGTAATCGTCGAGGGGATCGCTGCCGTCTGGGCGAGCGTGTCGGTATGTGCCGTGCCGTAGCCATCGAGCCAGGCTTTCCAGGAGCCGCTGTGCGCCGGCTGTCCGGTGGAGTTGTCGATAACACCAGCGGTCACAGACCACGGAGCCGCGTTCGCGCCGTTCTCGAAGCCGGGATTCCCCAGGAGCTGGGACGGTGTACCGCCCCCTCCGGTCGTCCCGGAGGTACCGTTCACGAGGTCGGTGAAGAGGCCGGCGTTGATGGTTCCCCAGCCCGTAGCGTTATCGTAGCCGGTCGTGGCATGGTAGTAGAGGTTGGTGCTGTTGTCGGCGATGTCGTGGAAGTCGGTTCCGTAGCGGGAGCCCGCACCGATCTGATAGATCAGCGTGTTGGCGAAGCCCAGCGTGCTTTTCGCGGCAGCGACACGGCTCTGGTTGACACAGGCGACGAAGGCCGACCAGACCGGGGCCGCGCAGCTGGTCCCGCCGTAGATGTTCCACGCCCCGTTGAAGTAGATGGCGTACCCCGTATAGGGGTCGGCATCGAGTGAGACGTCGGGCACATTGCGGAACGTGGAGGACGTGCCGAAGGTGGACTGATACGAGGGCTTGGCCCAGATCGTGCTGACCCCGCCTCCGCCCGCGCCGTTGGCGATCGAACCGCGGTTCCAGGTCGTTTCCGAACTCCATGCCCCGCCCGCGCCACTGGTCGTGAGGGAGGTTCCGCCGACGCCGGTCATGTAGGGCTGCGAAGCCGGATCGTCCACGCTGATGGTCGAGCGGTTGTCATAAGCGCCGCTGTCGCCGGAGGCCGCG
>JAYTGR010000948.1:0-3098 GCA_043733205.1 Chthonomonadaceae bacterium | reverse complement strand
AGCCCCAGAAAGAGCCGTCGTGTCGAAGCACAACGGCTCTTTCCGGGTCATCCGCCAGCAGGAGGCGATTACCTGGTCAGGGCGGCCGGGAGTTTTTTGTCGATGACGGGACGGTTTTTCAGGTTGGAGAGCGTCCACAGCGTTTCGTAGACGGTACGCGTGACCTTCTCCATCTTATTGAAGTCGATTTTCTGCACTTCGTCGCTCACCTGATGATAGTCCTCGTGTACACCGTCGAAATAGAAGATGATGGGAATCCCCTTCTGGGCGTAGTTGAAGTGATCACTGCGGAAGAAGAAGCGGTTGGGATCTTTCGGATCGTCGTAGCGATAGTTGAAGTGGAGTTTCAGGTAGCCGTCGTTGACCTTTTCGCTCAGTGCGCCCAGTTCGGAACTCATCATCTTCGAGCCGATGACGTAGACCTCATCCGGCTCCGAAAGATTCTTATCGGCAGGCTTGGTGTCAGCCGGCACTCGACTGCGCCCGATCATGTCTATATTAAGTTGTGTGATGATCTGCTGGCTCGGGACTGTCGGCTCCATATTGAAGTACTGCGATCCCCAAAGCCCCTTCTCTTCACCACAGTGCCAGACAAAGAGCGTCGAACGTTTAGGACGCTTCTCGGCATGGGACAGCGCTTCCGCCATGCCGATCAGAGCGGTGGTGCCGGAGCCATCATCGTCCGCGCCGTTGTAGATGGAGTCACCGTTGACGGGTCGGGCGGCTATTCCGAGATGGTCGTAGTGCGCACCGACCGCTACATACTCGTTCTTCAGGACCGGATCGCTGCCCTCGAAAATCGCCACGACGTTCTGGGTCGGCGTCCGCTCGATTTTCGTGACGGCAGTGAGCGTCACTTTTTTCGACGCATTCAGGTCGAATGCAGGCAGGGGCATCTTGTCTGTGATCGCTTTGTCGATCGCACCAGCATCCGACTTTTCACCCTGAAAAAGAGCGATCATCACTTTGGGGCCGACCGTAAATACGGGCAGGAGCGCTTCGCCGCCAGCGGCGCGGAACTTCTCCGGTGACCAGTGCGCCTGTGTCTCTCGACGGCGCATGCCGTCCCAGTTGGTCTGCATCGTGTTTGGCATGACGTAGAGAATGCCGACCGCGCCCTTCATGCGCGCATAGGTCTGAACGTTCGCATAGTCCGTACCAGCGATACCCGTCAGATCGCGGCGGCCCAGTCCACGTGGACCACCGAATCCATTGCTGTAGTTGACGACGACGATCTTACCGGCTGCATCGATCCCCTTATAGTCGTCGATGTTCCTGCTCTTGACCATCCAGCCATCGCCGACATAGACGAGCGGAGCCGTTAAAGTCGCATCTCCGCTGGTCAGGATAAAATCCTCACCATAGGTGAGTTTCTGGTCGCCCAGCTGTAACTGGCTCTTTTCGGTGTCAGGACTATCCCGCCGCAGGATGATCTTCTGGTAAAAAGTACCGTCGCCTCCCGCCGGTTTCGCGCCCCAGCGCTTCAGCAGCGTGGAGATAAAGAGAGCGGTCGTATCGAGGCCGCGCGAAGGCGTATTGCGCCCCTCCATCTCATCCGACGCAACGAACGTCAGGTAGTCCCTCAACTGCGCGGCGGTGATCTGATCCGCGTTGGATATACTCTGCTGCGCCATAACGGACGAAAACGGCGCTAAGGTCATGCCCAGCGCGACGACTGCCAACCCCACTGCTTTTCGCATGCTCTCTCCTGTTGAACGAAAGTCTTGATCGGTATTCCAACGGACAGCCCCCCTTGTCCGGGCGCACAGCCCTTGGGCGTATCGCACACTCCCTGCAGACCAGGGCAGCCCCAAGCAGGCGCCCCTGCCAGTCCCTGACACCGATGTCAGGCAGCGGCTTCCAAACGTAACAGGGCTTCCGATGCCGCACGCTGGAGGTTCGGATTTTCGTCTTCCAGCAGCATGCGCAACGCCGGCGCTGCGGCGGCGAAAGCTGGCTGGCCGATCTGTCCCAGTGCGCGCGCGGCATAGCCTCTTACATCATCATCGATGTCATTAAGTGCGGCGATCAGTGCAGGGATAGAGGCGGCGGCCTGCGATCCAATCTCGCCCAGCGCCCAGGCTGCATACCACCGAACCTTCTCGTCCAGGTCGTTCAGCGTGCGGATTAGAGCAGGCACGGCATCTGCAGCGGCCGGACCTACAGCGGCCAGCGCACCCGCCGCGCTCCAGCGGTATTCGGCGTCGGAATCGTCCAGTTCGCGGATCAGCTGTGGAACGGCGGGCGCGGCTGTCGCGCCGAAACCGGCGAGAGCGGCGGCGGCCATGCCCGGAAAGAGCGTCGTTCTGTCTTCCAAGGCAGCGATGAAAACCGGCAGATGCGTCGGCAGGTCGCCCGTGATACGAGCGATGGCGTAGCGCGCCCAGAGACGGGAGGCATGGTCCGAACTTTCCAGCACCTCGTTCAGAGCGGGCAGCGCCGCCCCAGCGGCGGCTTCAAAGCGGGCCAGTTCGCGTGTCGCATTCCAGACCACGGAAACCTGGGAGTCTTTCAGAGCACGGATCAGTCTCTCAATACGTTTCGCCTGCACGGATTCATCCATCAGATCCCTTTCAAGCCTATCGAATTCTGCAGGCATGTCTCATCCTCTTCTGCATCCGGGTCTCGCTTATAGTTCAACACGGGCCGTGTTTTTGCCTCCGTCTTTACCCCCTTAACCCGCCCCTAAAGGAACGGGCTGTCTTTGGTAAGGCCCCTGAAGGGGCCTGCGTCCAGCGGAAACGGGTCTTTACGCAAAAATGACGACTCCCCAGGCGTAAATTACGCATGTCCTCCTATCCCAGGATTCAGGAGGAAAACGGAGCGAACTGCGCGAACCATCCGGTGTACCTATTTATCCTGTCAGGAGTCGAAGACGATGCAAACAAGATGGCTGAACGGCCTTGCACTGATGTGCGTGGCGACGGGAGCGGTTACGCTATTGGTGGCAGGCAAGGTTCCAGCACAGTCCGCTGTGGGGTCGAAGGCGACAGTGGCCGACCTCCCGAATCTCCCCCCGCTGACACCCAGTGCGGGCGATGGGGACTATGCGATCGGGCCGATGTACACGAATGCTCCTGAACTGACCCGGCGCGATG
>JAYTGR010000947.1:0-3112 GCA_043733205.1 Chthonomonadaceae bacterium | reverse complement strand
AAGCAAGCGTTCGGGCAGAGATAAAGCAAACGGTCGTCCGGCTCCGATTTGTCGCTCTCGATGGCCGCGATTGCGTTGCTGACGTTGGGCTTGTTCATAGGTTAGGGTGACCTGCGCCAGCACCTGATCGAACTCGACAATCGTGAGGCCCGTGAACTTTTGGAAGTGACGAGGCTTACGCCGCAGTTTGGTTAAGGTAATCATGCCACTCAGGTTACCTTATTTCGCAATCGATCTTAAGAACAGACGCGAAAGCGCCTTGCGGTCAGGAGAGCGCAGGCGGACAAATAGAGCAGGAGGCCGAATGACGCTATTCGGTGACAATTGAGGAAATCTAGGACCCTTCTGTAGGATACATAGTGCAATCTACAATCGACGAGCCAGCATTCCTCAGCCTGATCGTTTCGAGCGCCTGTGCCGCAGCTTCTCTCACCATCTCTTCAGAATCCTTGAGCGCATGTTCCAGCGCAGCAATGGCTTCATCATCGTCCCGCGTACAGAGCGCTGCCGCCGCGTTCCTTAGAAGTCCGCGCCGCTTAGCCCGTTTGACAGGACTGCCTTTGAACTTTTCTCGGAACGCGTCTTCTGTCAGATAGAGCAGGTCCGTTACTCTGCTGTTGACGGTTATATCCCGTGGCTGGAAGGCTGGATCTTCGGTTGGAAAGAGAGTTGGATAACGCGCGGCGGAGGGTGTTCTGTTAAAGGGGCAGACCTCCTGGCAGATGTCGCAGCCGTAGATGCGGCTGCCGGATGCGGAGAGGGCGGAATGAAATTCGGCGGGGATAGCGCCTTTGAGTTCGATGGTCAGGTAGGAGATACAGCGGCGCGAGTCCACTTTGTAAGGTTCGAAGATAGCGCCGGTGGGGCAGGCGTCCAGGCAGCGGGTGCAGGTGCCGCAGCCGCCGAGTGCGGGGGCGTCGAACTCCAGAGCGACATTCGTGACGATCTCGCCGAGGAAGAAATAGGAGCCGCTCCGGGTATTGATAAGCAGGGTGTTCTTGCCGAACCAACCGAGGCCAGCGCGCTGCGCGACTTCGCGCTCCAGGAGAGGACCAGCATCCACGTAGACGCGGCCTTCGGCTTCCGGCCCCGCCTGCGCCTGCAAAAATCTCAGGAGTTCGCGCAGGCGCGCCGTCATCACATCGTGGTAGTCGTCGCCACGGGCATAGCGGGCGAAAACAGCACGGTCGGGATCCGGCGGAGACGTTCCTGGCCCCTGCTCGGAGTCGGCGTAATAGTTCATACCGACGACGATAATAGATTTTGCGCCTGGCAGCAGTTCGCGGGGGTCGAGGCGGCGATGCAGATTGCGGGTGAGATACTCCATCTCCCCCGCATAGCCCTGCGCGACCCAGTCCCGATACTCTTCCGCAAACGCAGAAGGCTCCGCCCCCGTCACACCGACGAGGTCGAAGCCCAGCTCTGCTGCCCGCGCTTTTATCGCTTCGGTCAGTTCACGCATGGCCCCTCACACTACCCGATTGCGTCGAGAGCTTCTTTGAGGGGAAGCTGAACGCAGGTGAAGATGGGAGTATCGCGCAGCGTGTATTTGCTGGAGACCGTCTCGCGCAGCGCCTTGACAAGGTCGAGGAAGTC
This sequence comes from Chthonomonadaceae bacterium, assembly GCA_043733205.1. GTDB lineage: Bacteria > Armatimonadota > Chthonomonadetes > Chthonomonadales > Chthonomonadaceae > JANXLO01. The sequence continues at coordinate 1,516 of JAYTGR010000947.1, read as the reverse complement.
GGCGGGAATATCGGTTTCGAAGGCGACTACGAACTCCTGATCGTCGATACCGAACGAATAGGTCGTGTTCAGCTTGATCGACGGGAACTTGTGCCCGACGTCGATGTGACCATGCATAACCTTCTGGCGCTCTTCCAGCGGCAGGAGATACCATTCGCGTGTTTTGACGAAAGGATAGACGAACAGATACTTGCGTCCGGTCGGGCGCAGGATGAGGCGACGGCCTTCCGGCGCATTCTTCTCGTGCGGGTCGGTGTAGTCGGACTGCTTCGTCATGGCGAGGTAGCAGTAGGGCTGTGTGGCCCAGCGGCCCATGCCTGTGTTGAGCAGGCGCGCGCCGTTCTGCCGGATGATATCGAGGTCCGGAGAAGCGCTCCAGAGCAGCAGATCCACATCGCCGCGAATACCGACGGTCGAGTAACACTTCACCATCGCCGAATCGGCTGCATCTTCGATGGCGCAGGCGAACTCCGCCTTGTCCTTCTCGCGGACCTCTTCGGGCAGCCGCCGCCAGGCGGCATCGAACTTATAGAAACCAAACTGCACCATCGTGCGTCCACGATTTTCCATTCTGATTCTCTCCCGCGATCCAGACCGCATTCATTCTCTATCGATTTTGGATTATTGACTATAGATTATGGCAGAACGACGACCGCTTTTACCACACCGTCATGCGCGGTGATACGTGCGGCCTGTTTGCCTTGGTCCAGACTCCAGTAGCGCAAGGTCTTGTCCGCCCCGCCGCTGACGACGAACTTGCCGTCTGCAGACCAGGCCAGGCAGGTCACAGCCCGTTCGTGGCTGCCCAGAGTCGATATTGGGGCGAAGGAGACCGCGTTCCAGAGGCGCACCCGTCCGTCTTCGTCTCCCGTCGCGATCGTTCTGCCATCGGGCGAGAAAGCCACGGCCGCCGCGCCATGCTCGCAGACCTTGACCCGATTGATGAGCGCGCCGCCGTTGCGCTGCCAGCTCTTCAGATAGCCGTCTGAGGAGATCGTGGCGATCGTCCGATCGTCCGGCGAAACTACCAGACCGTTGACCGCTTCGTCGTGGGCGCTGATATTCGACTGATAGTCGAGCCCGAACTTGCTGCCGGCGGTGACTTTCCAGAAGCGCACCTGCCGGTCGGCGCTGGCGCTGAAGAGCGTCGTTCCCTCGGAACTGAAGTGCAGTGCGCGGACACCGTCGTTGTGCGCATCCACCTCCGCAAGCTTTTTGCCTGTCATAAGGTTCCAGAGGCCGATCTTGCCGCCTGCAGTTCCTATCGCCAGGGTAGATGTGTTCGGAAGGAGCGCGACGGAGAGCGCCCCCCCCTTCACCACATCGATATTGAGCTTCATCTGAGCATTGGAGATACTCCAAATTTTGCAGGCACCGTCTGCGCCAACCGAGATCAGAGTATCGGAACCGACGAGCAGCAGTGCGTTGACCGCATCGTCATGAGAGCCGATCGCAGCGGCCAGCTTGCCCTCCGCATCCCACTTCTTGATATCGTGGTCCGCTCCCGCCGAAATAA
>JAYTGR010000946.1:0-3120 GCA_043733205.1 Chthonomonadaceae bacterium | reverse complement strand
GGGAGTCGATGGTGACGCGGTCGTTGGTGTAGATGCAGATTTCGGCGGCGATCTTCATCGCTTCCTGCACGATCTCTCGGGCGGTGAGAGTCGTGTTTCGCACCAGCGCTTTGGCGGCGGAGGAGGCAAACATGCCGCCCGAGCCGATGGCCGCGACGCCGTCGTCCGGTTCGACGACGTTGCCGTCGCCGGAGAGGATGTAGATGAGCGCGCCGTCTGTAACGATCATCATGGCTTCCAGTTTGCGCATCATACGGTCGGTGCGCCACTCTTTGGCGAACTCCACCGCCGCCCGCGTCAGGTTGCCGTTGGAGGCTTCCAGCTTGCTCTCGAACTTATCGGAGAGCGCCTGCGCATCCGCCACGGAACCTGCAAAACCGGCGATCACCCGGTCCTGATAGAGCCGGCGCACCTTGCGCGCGCCCATTTTCAGAACCGTATGCTCCAGCGTCACCTGGCCGTCGCCCGCGATGGCGACCTCTCCCTCACGCTTCACTGCCACGATCGTCGTGGATCTTATTTTAGGTCTCAAGTTTGTCTCTTTCATGATGTCCTCACTATACCTTACACCTTACACTTTGCGAAACATCAGCACCGACCACTTCGGCAGGTTAATGTAGATTTTCGTGTCGCTCTGCACGGACTTCTGCGCGCCATAGTTTCCGGCCCCGTCCCAGCCTCCGTACTGCGGAGCCTGAGAGTTGAAGATCTCCTCCCAGGTTCCGGTCGTGTCGCCCGTGCGCACCCCATACTCGCCATGTTCCCACTGGCCTTCGCTCAGGTTCACGACCGTCAGGACTGTGTCGCCCTGCCCATCCCAGCGTTTGAACGCCACGACCTGATTTAAATCGTCGGCAAAGGTCCACTGCGCCGAATCGCTGCGCAGGGCCGGATGGCCCCAGCGCACGTTGTTGGCGTCCGTCACCATGCGGCGCATTTCGAGCCCGATGCGGTCGCCCGCCAGATTCCAGTCGAACCGATGGTCGCCGTTGGCGTCGTCGTTCGGGCTCCAGTAGCCCCATGTATGGCATTCACTGCCCATGAACAGCATAGGAGTGCCCGGCAGCGCGACCGCCAGCGCCCAGCCGACCCGTGCCTTGGCCCGCGCATACCAGTTGTCCCGCCCGCCGACCTTCTCGATGAAATACCGGAACTCCGGCATCGCTCCGCTTTTGAGGTCGGCGATCTCGTCGTGCGATCCCAGCGGATACCGGACCAGATCCCAGCTGTGCCGGATGCGCTCGTTCAGCAGCGATTGAACCCATGCACCGCCGCCCGAGCCGTTGACCGCCGACAGGAAAGCGTGGGGAGAGAGTCCATCCCAGACCGCATCGAAGCCGAGATCGGCATACGGATCGGGAAACGTCCGGAAATACTCCGCAATCAAATATTTGTCCGGAAACTCCTTTTTTATCCCGTTCAGAACGATGTGCCGCACGCTGTCCTCAGGCAGAAGGTGCGTGGCATCGAAACGCAGACCGTCCGCTCCGTACTCGCGAAACCACATCCGGGCATTGTCGAGGAAGAAGTCCTGGATCTCCCGCTTCCACAGCGCGGGCCGTCTGCCGAACGGCGTGTCGCCGCCACCTTCGAAATAGATGCCGCCGTCGAAGTTCATCCCGTCGAACTCCCAGTACCGGTTGTCGCGGGTCGAGGCGTGATTGTAGACCATGTCGAAGATCACAGCGAGGCCTGTCTGATGCGCCGCCTCCACCAGTTGGCGCAGGGCCGTCGGGCTGCCATAGTACTCGTCGGGCGCGAACCAGTTCGTCGGCGAGTAGCCCTCTCCGATCCGCAGTCCCATCTGTCCCACCGGCAGCAGGGCCAGCGCATTGAATCCCAGGGCGCGGATATAGTTCAGCTTGGGAATGATGTCGACGAACATCGCCTCCCGGGTATCCGGATCGACAGGCACATTGTCGTTACGGCCTGCGAACGTGCCTACATGGAGCTGATACAGCACGAAATTTTCAAAGGGCGGCGTTTGGAACGGCGTAAAGGCAAAACTAGGATCGACGATATAGCCGTTCGCATTGGCCTGCGAGTTCTGCACCTCGCGCGCATAGGGATCGACCCGCCAGAACGTGCCGCCCGGATTGCTGGCGGAGCCGCCGACGTTCTCGATGGCGAACTTATAGGCCTGTCCTGCCGAAACATTCGCGACATCCGCCGACCAGCAGCCATTGCCCTCCGAGGCCAGCTGCACTCCCCGCTTTTTCCACTGCGTAAAGTCTCCCACGACCGTAACCGACTTCGCGTTCGGCGCCCATACCCGCAAGGAACAGACGTTCCCCTCCTGCAGATTCGCTCCCATGCCCTCATAGACGCTTGTCCTTGTCGCCATCGCCTTGCTCTTCCCTCTTTTCTCTGCACGAAAGTCAATAAAAAGAGCCGTCGGTCTGCTGCCGACGACTCTCTTCTCTCTCTACGAATAATAGCTCGCCTGAGTTCATCCACTTTCTTAAGCCGTGCGGAAGATGTCGTGATAACGAGGTGTATATTCAGGAAAGACAGAATCCAGATGCGGGTTTTTGAGGCGGCGTGTGACGATTTCAGCCAGAACATCGCGGTAGTCGGTGGTAACGTGCAGGTCCCCAGGGCCTTCCAGCTGAGTTGGTGAGAGACCGGGCCAGTTCGCATAGACCTTGCCGCCCTTGACGCCGCCGCCGATCAGAAACATACAGCTTCCGCGGCCATGGTCGGTGCCCAGGCCGCTGTTTTCCGCCGCCCGCCGTCCGAACTCCGTCATGACCATCACGGTCGTCCGTTCCAGGCGCGGCCCGATATCCCGCGCGAACGCTGCCACGCCCTGCGCGAGTTCGCCCAGCCGTCCGGCCTGCCAGCCCGTCTCCCGCCCTTGAGCGACATGCGTGTCCCAGCCTCCCAGGTCGAGGCAGGCGATCTCCAGGCCGACATCGCCCTTCAGCAGGCAGGCTACCTGCTTGAGCCCGTTCGCCATCTCGGATTTGGGATAGGTTGTGCCGAACTCCGGCCGGTAGTGATTGGGGTCGAGCCTCTTCACGGCGTCGAGCGCCGCGAGCGTCTCCACACCGGCGCCAGCGAGCACTTTCGTCTCTGCGCTCGCAGTGCCGCCGTACATGCCGCGCAGTGTCTCGGCGA
>JAYTGR010000945.1:0-3122 GCA_043733205.1 Chthonomonadaceae bacterium | reverse complement strand
TCGATGATCGCCATGCAGTCGCTCACATTCCATAAGAGTGGAGTCAACCGCTCCGGGGGGATGCGCAAAGCCTGCGTCCTCCAGTACTCGGCGATGGGCCTGCGCGATGCGCAAACCGGCGAAATCATTCCGGATAAAAGGCCAGTGGCACGGCACGGCCTGCCGGTGGAGGGGAATTAGCCGCGCTCTTCGAAGAGACCGGGCAGAATTCGCTGTGCGATGCAGGCGGTGCTTTTGGCGTCGTCGAGGCCGCGATGGTGGGTGCCGACGAGAGGGATTTCGAGGAGGTCCAGCGCCGCTTTCAGCCCAACCGGGGCGATTCTGCGGGCGCGGGCAAACTCTTTTCTCAGGTTAATATGGTTTTTGAAGGAGACAGGAAACGCTGTCCGATTCCGTCTGCACTCCAGCCGAAACTGATCCAGGTCATAGCGTCCCCAGGAGACCAGCCGAAAGGGCTCCTCTCCGATCCACTCCACAAAACGAGGAAAAACCGTCTCGAAGCTTTCGGCGGCCTCGACATCCTGCTGCCGGATCGACGTCAGCAGCGTGCAAAACTCGCTCAGAATCGGTGAGACGATAGGTCTGACAAAGGCGCCGAACTCACTGGCTGGCTCTGGAGCGCCCGGTATCAGGCAGACGGCTCCGATCTCGATGATCTCCATCCGTTCCGGCGTACTGTCCTTTTCCCAGCAGGTCGCCTCCAGATCCACGACGATATACCGCACCGAATGCCGAACCCCTTTCGGACGGCTCACCGCTTCCTGCCGTTCCAGTGCGCTTCGACTTCAGGCGGATCGGCGTAGGCGGCATACTGATCGGCGATATGAGCGGCGGTGTTGTCGCCCTTATGAAAGAGCAGGCGATAGTGGAGCGTAAGGCTGGCGTCGGCGGCGACCGTATAGCTGCCGGCATCTTTGGGGCCGAGTTTGAAGTCGTGCAGCGCGAAGGGATTGACCGCGAACAGCGAGTAGTCGCGGGCGTGCCAGGTCTGTGGGTGGCGAAAATTTTGCGGGCTGTCGAACATGGCGACACCCCAGGTCTCGGAACCGACAGGTCCCCAGTAGTCCACCCACTCCGCCGCTTTGCCCCAGGCCGCGCCGTCTTTATCTCCGACCGAGTTGATATAGTGTCCGGTGCCCGGCCGCGCCGGTTTGACAGAGGGGCTGACGGAGAGCGAATCCGGCAGGCGCAGGCCAAAAACGCCGTCCTTGTTGTCCCCAAAAACAAGCGGAGCCCCGTCCGGCTTGATGGTGATGTCGAAATCGAGCATTCGGCCGCCATCCGATAATGAATAGACATGGACGTTGCGGGTGTCGGTGGCGATGCGTTTGCCTTCCGGCGTGATCCAGTCCGTCGTGGCCTGAAACTCCCCGAAGACCGGACCGCTGACCAGCATGGCAAAACCGGTGCTGACGGTTTTGCCGAGTTTGACCTTCTCCGTCTCGACTTCGGTCCAGAAGTCCACGCCGTTGACGCTGCTATGCGTGAACCAGAGGCCGCGATGATGCGGATGGTCGTGGCTTTCGGCGGGATCGGCCTCCGGTTCCACCGGCCAGCGGCGCGTGAGATTCTGACTGCCCGGCGTCAGAATAGGATAGAAAAAGGGCTTGTTCGGTCCGCTGTGTGTGGTATAGCGCGTAAAAAGCTTCTCTCCCACCTTGATCTCGATGTCTGTGCCGACCTGTGCCACCTTGACCCCGGAAGCAGATTCTGCCATCCTCGGGAAACGGCCCCGAACGGCTGCATTGGTATAAAGCTGGAACCGCAGCGTCTGCCCCTTCTCGATGCGCGGAATAATAAAGGAGAGCGCAGTGTGTCCTTGCTCTGTCCGAAACTGGCACGGAATCGCCCCATGATCTCCTGAACCGGGTCCGTCATAGAGCAGTTCCCAATCTTTATTCGCGCCTGCCAGAACCTTCGCAGCGAACGCTTCAGGCACGGGGAGGGTGACAACAGCATTGGCGGAGGCATGTTTTGGTGCGGTTATTGTGAAGGCAGGTTTGCCGTCCGCCGCCTGACCGATCTGCGCCAGAAGCGCAAACAAGCCTGCCAGTCCGGCTGCGATCGCCTTTTTCGCCTCCTGCATTGAGCGGATTCCTTTGCTTCGAGTGGGGCGAAAGAGCGAAGTGCCCTTCGCCTCCGCAGGCTGTCATTTCACCTGGTCGGCTCCGATGTTGGAGAGCGCATCGGCGCGCTTGTTGAGTTCGCGGCGCACATGCGTCACCGTCGCCGCGTCGAACTGCTTGAGCAGCAGCCGGGCACGCTGATAGAGCGGAATGAGATGCGCGGCTTTGACCGCGTACTTGCCGTTCAGCTGGTGCGCCATCAGTTCACTGTCCGTATAGACTGCGAGGCTGCTGCAGCCGAGCGCGCGCGCCTCTTCCAGCGCGCGGATCATGGCCGTGTACTCGGCGACGTTGTTGGTCGTGCGCCCGAGCGGTTCGGCGATCTCCTTCACGACATTGCCATCGGCGTCCTCGATCACGACGCCGACCCCAGCGGGGCCGGGATTACCGCGCGCTGCGCCATCCACATGGGCTTTCCATGGCGCAGCGCTCACTTTTTTGCATCTCCCTCGCACAGCATACGTCCGCAGTTGAGGCAGGTCTGGATGTCTGTGCCGAGGCGCAGGCGCGTCACGATCTGAGACGGCAGGCCCATGCGGCAGCCATCGCAGGTGTTGCCGTCCACTACGGCCGCGATGCCGATGCCCTGATTGGCCTTCCGGAGGATCTTGTAGCGCTCCAGCAGCGGCTCGGGGATCTTTTTGATGGCCTCTTCGCGATGCGCGGTCAGCTTCTGTGCGATCGCCGACATCTCACTGGCAGAGGCCTGCGCGACCGCCACTTTCGCTTTCAGCGCTGCCCTTGCCACGCTCAGCGCCTTTTTCGCCACGACCTGATGCTGTTTCGCGGTTTCGACCTCGTCCATCAGCAGAATGATCTTTTCGTCGAGGCGGCTGCGCTGCCGGGCCAGCATTTCGACTTCTTCCTGCATTGCCGTCAGCTCTTTCGGATTGCGCACGGTGCCGCTGTACAGTTTCTTCTCTTCCGCAGCGCGCTTCTCTTCGACGGCTTTCTGCTCCAGTTCCGTGTCTTTGAGCATTCCGCTGATCGCATGCA
>JAYTGR010000944.1:0-3124 GCA_043733205.1 Chthonomonadaceae bacterium | reverse complement strand
CCGGGCTGGAGTCAGGAGAGGAAGAACCGCTGATAAGCGTGCGATTGTCGAGTTTGGGAGGGGGCTCTGTACCGATAGGGGCTCCCTCGGCGGCGCTGCGTTCGTCCTGAGCGCCTGTTGTGTCACCGAGGCTCTGCTTGACGTTGGCGAGTTCGGTATGAGCGGTCTGATAGTCCGGCTGATACTGCAAAGCTTTGGTAAAGTCGTCGCGAGCCTCTGTCAGTCTGCCGTTGGTGTGCGCCGCGCGTCCCAGTTGTACGTAGGTATACGCCAGATTGGTGTTGAGGCGGCTGCGTTTTTCTGCGGTCGGATTGGCGCTCAGGGCCTGTTCGTAGTCCCGGGCTGCCGTGACATAGTCCTGCGCATTGTAAGCCTGTTCACCCTGCGTCATCAGGGCATCGACCTGCTGCACCTTCGCGGTCTCTGTGTAGTTGCCGAAACTTTTGACGAAGAGCAGAACGCCCCCGGCGACCAGACCGCCGAGCAGCGCCGCCACTCCGAGGGCGAGCAAAAACTGGCGCGTGCCGGGCGACATCGTGAAAACCGGCGCCGGCGGACGGCCTGGAAACGCGGAAACACCGTATTGCGGCGGCACATTGGCAGGATAGGCGACACCGCCCTGCCCCGGATAGGACGATGGTACAGCCTGCGTCTGCGGGTAGTGGGTAGCGCCGCCCGCAGGAGGAGTGCCCACGCCGTTCCAGCCCCACGGCAGACTGCCAGCAGCAGGAGCAGGGGGATAAGGAGGAGGTGTGCCGCCCGGTGCATAACCCGGCATCGAGGGCGCGGCCCCATAATTTCCGCCATAGCCGCCCGAGTAAGGGGCGACAGGCGGATATTGGGATGGGATTCCCGCTCCTGCGCCGTAATAACCGCCGCCGCCCATGCCCGTCTGTCCCATATTGGTCGGCTGGCGCGGCAGAAACATAGCGGGTGTCTGCTCGGCGGCGCGCAGGTCGCGCTTCATCTGATCGGCGGAGGCAGGGCGCTGATTGGGGTTCTTCGAGAGTGCGTTTCGAACGACCTGTTCGACGCCCGTCGGCAGACCGGACAGCGGCGGCGGCTCGGCGTTCATAATCGCATAGGTGATCGCCACAACGCCGTCACCGACGAACGGCTTGCGCCCTGCCAGCATCTCGTACAGCACCACGCCCAGAGAAAACAGGTCCGAGCGGTGGTCCAGGCCGCGCCCTTCGATCTGTTCCGGAGACATATAGCTGGGCGTTCCGAAGATCTGACCATCCGCTGTCAGCGCGGATTCATCGGAGAGGCGCGCGATCCCAAAGTCGGTTAGTTTTATTTGCCCGCCCGGCAGGACATGGATATTATCGGGCTTGATGTCGCGGTGGATGACGTTTTTGGAGTGAGCATAGGCGAGAGCGTCGAGGATCTGGCAGACCACTTCGAGGGCTTCGCGCAGAGGATAGGCCCCACGCACCTGCATGGCGTCCCGGAGCGACTGGCCTTCCAGATACTCCATGGCGATGAAGTAGCGGCCGTTCTCCTCGCCGAAATCGAAAACGGAGACGATGTTGGGATGATCGAGGCGGCCTGCGGCGCGGGCTTCGCGGTTGAAACGTTCGATGCGGTCACGCCGCGGCTGCCCGGTCAGACCTGGAACCAGATTCAGCTCTTTGATGGCGATCCGCCGCCCCAGCGTGACGTCGGTCGCCTCATAGACGATGTCGTTGCTGCGTGCGATCTCCCGTACTATCCGATATTTGCCTTTGATCGTATCTACCAAATAGGTCTCCGGTTTGGGGAAGGCAAAACGGCCCGGAGCGACACCCGACATGGTCTGCGCCCGGTCTGCGGCAACCTTTGTCTCTTATACGCGATGCCAGGCGAAAAATGCGCCTCTAGCTGCGGCCGAACAGTTTACGCAGGCCTGTTGCCGGAGCGGCCGATTTGGACGGTTCGGCAGCCGGGAGCGCGGCGCTGTTATTCGATGCTGCAGACGGCTCGAAGCTGTTTCGGCCCCTATCAGGGGCCTCCGGCGTAAAAGGCCGGAGTTCTCGTACCCTTAGAACGAAGGCGGTGATATTGTCCCGTCCGCCTCGGGCGTTGGCGAGTTCCAGAAACTGCCGCGCAGCTTCGGACGGCGCATGACTGCCGGCGATCTGCCCAATCTCTTCATCCGTCACATAACCGGACAGCCCATCCGAGCAGAGCACCCAGACATCCCCCGGACACGCCTTCTCCTCGAAGAACTCCGGCTCGACGTTCGGCATCGCCCCGATAGAGCGCGTGATCACATTGCGGAAGGGAGAGTTTTCGGCGGCCTGGCGGGTCATGAGCCCGGCCCGCACCTGCTCTTCCACCCACGAGTGGTCGAGCGTGACCTGCCGGATCGCGCCGTCCCGGATCAGATAGGCGCGGCTGTCGCCCACCTGCGCCACGACGACACGGTCCTCGATAAAGATCACCCCGGTCAGGGTGGTGCCCATGCCATTGCGTTCCGGGATCATCTGCGCCAGACTGAAGATATAGTCGTTGGTGCTGACGATAGCGTCGTACAGTGCATTGACAAGGTCGGGAGCCGCGCTGTCGTAGTAGTTGGCGATCAGCTTTTTGAGCATCGTTTCGCTGGCGATCTGGCCTGCCTGCGCGCCGCCGATGCCATCCGCCACCGCGTAGAGACAGCCCCGAGCCGCCAGAATCTCCGGCGCTTCCGGCTCATAGAACTCGAACTTGTCCTCGTTGTTTTCGCGCACCTGGCCCATGTCGGTCTTGGCGGCGAACTTGATCGAAGGCACGCAGCGCGGCACGACCGATTCGTACTCCCGCCAGCCACGCACCAGTTCCGCCCGGTCGAACTTTGCGGTCGGCTCCTGGTCTGCGTTCTCGGTGCGGCCATAAACGTCAGTATCGCTCATTCGGGATGATTCTCCGCCTGGACGGAGGTTTCCAGTCCGGCTCCCTCCGCATAGACATCGGCTGCGGTCTCGGACGGCTCCACTGCGGCAGCCGGTGTAAAGCGATAGCGTGTCTGTCCGAGCTGCACCTCATCGCCCTCCAGCAGCAGCTGCCGCTCCCCGAGCACGAGGCGCTGGCCGTTGACGAACGTGCCGTTGGTGCTGCCGGTATCCGTCAGATAGGTGCCGGTCGCGTCGGTCGCGATCTC
>JAYTGR010000943.1:0-3134 GCA_043733205.1 Chthonomonadaceae bacterium | reverse complement strand
TGATGCTCTCGTTGTTGTCGGCGCCGGTGACGATGGTCGAGACCGTAATGCCCATGTCGCGGATCTTCTTCATGTTCGCCGCGACCGCCCCCTGATTGGCCTCATAGATCGCGTCGCCGTCGCCCATGAAGACGATATGCTTGACCTTGGCATCGGTGTTGTTCAGCACACGCGCCGCTTCCAGCAGGAAGGGATCGTAGCTGGGCGGATCGCCCATCCCGGTCAGGTTGTCCATCGCTCCCTTGATCGCTTCGCGGTCTTCGACGTGCTGCATCTGGATGCGCCATGTGCCGCTGGGCGAGTTTCCGCCCCCGCCGAACCCCAAACCGCCGTAGCCCGCGCAGTCCAGCACTCCGACCTGATCGATCGGCTCCAGATTATCGACCGTAGCCTTGGCCGCCTCTTTGGACATATTGACGGTGGTAGGAATTTCGAGGTCTTCGATGACGAGCGCGACTGCCACCGAGGGGATGCGCTTCTGCTTCTTCACGTCCATCGTGACCGGCAGGGTCTCCTCGATGGGCGTACCGCGATAGTAGCCCGCACCGAAACTCTGCGGCCCGCCTACCATGCCGAACCCGATGCCGAAATCGCGGCACGAGACCTGCAGGGCCAGCATCTGGCTCTGCGAAAGGTCGCTGCCGAGGACGTTGCTGAGAAAGATGCTGTCGTAGCGCTGCAGGTCGGCGGCGTTTGCGGGCAGAGCGGACGGCGGCGCGTACTGGACGTCGATGCTTTGCGATTTGAGGGCGGAGCGCAGGAAACCCGTCAGGGCCGGACTGTCGGCGACATAGAGGACGGTCGGCTTGCCGCGCACCCAGACGAAGCCTTCGCCTTTGTTGTTCTCCGGAATGGTGTCGTCCGGGGCGTCGAGCGTGGAGTTGTAGCGGTAGAAACCGACTTTGTCGATGCTCTGGTCGAAGACGACGACGTTCTTGCCCGGATGGAGTTCGACACGCTTCGTCTCGCCGGTCGGTTTGCCGTCTTTGGTGAGGGAGACCGTGGCGGTCTGCATAGTCAGACTGCTGACGACCACACGCACCGGAAAAGGCTCGCCGATCTTGACGCGGCTCGGCAGCGCCATCTTCTCGATCAGCGTCTCTTTGGTGAGGGTGACAGGCAGCGTGATGGTGTCGAGGACGATGTGGCCTGCGGCCATGTTCGGCACTTCCGAAAGGGCGTGTCCGGCGTTCTCGTTGCCGTCGGAGAGCAGCACGATGCGTTTGCCGGAGTCTTTCGCCGCCGAGTCGAGTTCGTTCTTGGCGGCCCGCAGCGCCTGCGCGATGTCGGTCGCGGTAGTCATGCCGGGGTCGCGCAGGCGCACCGGGTCGAGCGGCTGACCGGGCGAGGACTGCGTATGCGGATCCTGCGCAAAGGTGATGACGCCGACCTTATCGACCGGGCGCATGCCCTTCGAGGCGTCCGCAATATACTTCTCGACTGCGTTCCGCTGGTCTTCCCGGATGCTCTTGGAGGCGTCCACCACGAAGACTACTGCCAGCGATTCGCCGCGTTTAACGATCTTCGTGCCTGCCAGCACCAGCACCAGCAGCGTGACCAGAACGCAGCGCAGGGTCAGCGCCAGGCGTCTGCGCCCCAGGCTCATGTCGGTGACGGTATGGCGATGCAGCCACCAGCAGAAAAACAGCAGCGGCGGCAGCAGCAGCAGCGCGATAGGATAGGTAAACTGAATAGGCAAGATGCGGCCTCTTCTGAGCGTGATACGGGGAGATGGGTGTTACTCGGTCATACGGAAACGGCCTTCTCGCAAGCTGCCGCCTCTTTACAAAGTTGGACGTACGGCCCTGTCGATTGGCTTCAACTATTCGACTCGCCTCCCAGTTTTCCCTGCGGTACCTTTGGCCCGGCAATGAATTGCCGTTCTGAGATGCAAAACCCGCCTGCGCGGGTTCCAATTTCCATTGATCCTAGTCCGCGCAGGCGGACTTCCCATTTTAGACCGGGATTTCAGCCTCGGTCACGAATTTAGTTCTCCCGTTTCGAGGCCGCGAACGCCAGGTCTTTCGAGCGCATTCTGCGCACTCCCCCTACTGCCAGCAGCATTGCCAGCAGAGTCAGCAGGATCGCAGTCACCATGAGAAGCACCCACAGCCCGAGACCGCCGAGGCCCAGCGACATATTGACCATCGCGATAAAGCTGGAGATGTAACGGCCCAGATGCATCGCTCCCTGCACGACGACCTGGATCAGCACTGCCCAGAGACAGCCGGCATACTGCATCGGGATTTTGCGAAAAATGCTCGCGATCGCCATCGTCAGCATGCCAAGGGTCAGGAGGAGCATGAATACGGAGAGCATCATGCCGCCCCAGACGGCCAGAGTGACAGGCCCCAGACTCGGCAGGTTCAGCAGGCTCAGCAGCAGTGTCCAGACACCGAGACTGGCAAGAAAGACACCGCCCGGCGCCAGTATCCCCACGAGTTTGCCGAGCACGATCGAGAGCGCCGACATCGGCGTCAGCAGCAGAAAGCCCAGCGTCGACTTATCCCGCTCCACCATGAAAGCCTGGAAGGTGACGAACCCTCCGATCATGGCGCGCAGCAGCATGACGAGGTAGAAGCAGCACAGAATAGCCCCGCCCACGGTCTGTGTGCCGAACAGAGTCTGCGCCATCGTCCCTCCGAACGCAAGGGGGATCGCAGGCAGACCCTGATAGAACAGGATCGTCACGGCGGCCAGCACGAAGACGATCGCGCGCACCACCCCGGATTCCAGCTTGCCGCGCAGGCGCACCCGCAGCTCTTTGACCATCACCGCATTGTCCGAAAGGCGCTGGAAGGCGGCGATCACGCGCAGCGCCAGCGGCGTATCCGACAGCTTGGGCTTCTCCCCTTTGAGTGTCAGCGGCGGGTCGGAGAAGGTCTCCTCTCCCACGCGGGTCGGATCCAGCGTCACCGGAGTGACGTTTTCCGGCAGAACCGAAGCGATGTGGACCCGCATCGCCACGGCAGTAAGCGTCAGAATCAGTCCGACGGAGCCGCTCAGGAGAGGCCATCGCCACCAAACCGCGCCGGGCTCGAAAAGCTGGGAGATCTGATTCCACGGCGCATGCGTCAGGTAGATCAGCCCCAGCGTCGGACTGAAATACTCCAGCGGCTGCACGGCCGTAAAAT
>JAYTGR010000942.1:0-3136 GCA_043733205.1 Chthonomonadaceae bacterium | reverse complement strand
CTCCACTGCTTCGAGGAAGTGGAGAATGGCCTGGTAGACGCCATCCTGAGTCGGCGTCCCCACGGCGCGTTCAGCATATTCCAGCAGGCGGCGGCCATTTTTGGCTTCCAGGCACTGACGCAGGTAGTCTCCCACCCGCTTCAGATTGCCCAGCCGCCAGCCGTAATAAAGTCCACCCGCCAGCAGGCCCACGCCTGCCCCGATCCAGCCAAAGCCCAGCAGCAGGCCAAACGGAAAGCATGCGGTCAGAACGAGCGCACCCCAGGCCGCGCCCGTCGTCAGTGCTCCCTGCCAGTTTGGGATGCGCCGGCAGCGGGATTGGAAAATCTCCCAGGCTTCGGGAAACGTCGTGCCAGGCGTCAGACCGATGTCGTCGGGCAGCAGCGGCTCCGCGAAACAAGTGCGCCCACTCTCCGCAATACCTGCCCGCGCCGCGCGCTCAGCCTCGGCCAGCAGCGCCAGAGCCGCGGCCGTGCCGCCGACATGGCGCTGGATGCAGTGATCCACGCAGCGGCTCAGGGCCGCCGCGACCTCCTCCGCGACCGGGGCAATCAGTACGGGCGCCGCTGCCAGCCAGGATTCCAGCGCCGCCGCGCCCTCCTTATCCAGCCGTGCCAGTTCCTCCGGCCAGTGGCGGGGATCGCCCGTCTGCCAGCGCGGGGAGGGCAAGCTCAACCGGACCCGCAGTCCATCGGAGGAGTGAAGGGGACGCTCCTCGCCCCAGAACAGCGCCTTCAGCTCCCGCGCCAAGCTCCAGCGCCGCGTGGGTTGATTTCGGGCATAGACCGATTCGTCTTCCGCGACCACAAACATGCCGCTGCCATTTGGGCCCAGCAGCCGTTTCAGCAGGCTGCGCCGATCCAGCAGCGCATCCTTCGCCTCCTGCCACCCGCGCCAGATGTCTGGCGCGTCTCCGTCAATCATCTCTTCGGGTGATCCGTTCCCGCCGTTTCCGGTTTGCTCCAGAATATCGGCGGCAAGTAAATCAGAGGCGCAGCCCAAAATCGCCTCACGGGGAAGAAGCGCGCCCGCCCCGCCGCATAGGGCGAAGGCCGGCATCTCGGCATCGGCAAAATCTGCAAGACCGTCATGCAAAACGCCGGGGGCGAGGTGAGCAGCAAGAAGGCTGGCAAGAGCCGCCTCAAAATCCTCCGGCTGGCCTAGCCAGCTGCCATCGGCCCGGTGCGGGTGAGCCAGCACGACACGAATACGGCCTGCCCCACCCCATTCCCGATTCTGGCTTTCCCGCAGCTCCTGTGCGCCCTGCTCCAACGCGTGCAGCCGCGCCAGAAAGGGGGAAGGCGTGGGCCGATTCTCGTCTGATGGTGACACATTCAATGGCTCGATGGCGTCCAATGGCTCGATGGCGTCCAATGGCTCGATGGCATCTAAGACAAACAGTGTTTCCAAGCCAGCAGGCGGATGATCTAAAGAGGCTGCTGCTTTCATGCAGGCAGAAAGCAGGTCGTCGGCCACTTCGGCCAGTGCGCCGACAAACACGAGATGCAGCTTGAGGTACCGGTGTTCCGGGCGGCGAATTCCAAAGCGCGCTTCCAGGCGGGTGATAGCGGCTTGCTGCATCTGCGCCCGCACAGCTTCGCGAATGGCGGCAGGCAGCCCAACCGCATCACATACCGGCAGAAGGACGCTTAGACCACCCTGCTTCGTTAGCGGGTCATCGGCAAGTCGCATCTGCAGGCGTCGAGTGACCCTTTGCCCGACTGAGCCCAGTCCGACCACGAGGGCGGCTGCCGCCGGGGGGAGGGATTTCTCGGTGACGCTCGCGTCATTTTCTCTGCCGCTGGTATCCATGGAATTCAAATTGAAATACGATTAAGTCACGATGGGTTCACGCGCAAACCGCGGTCATGCCGAACGGCAGCTGAAACGATCCCTCATTGCTGAGCGTTTCCAGGAGCTCGGCGACACGGTTGATCTCCTGCTCATATTGCTCCTTCAGATCCCCTTTGCTTTTCTCCTGCTGCAAAGCATCACGATACCAGGTCAGCTCTTCCCGGACATGCGCGATTCCGCGCTGTTCAGCGTAGGCCTCCATTACCGCAGCAATGCCGTCAGCCACGTCCTGATAGTCTTCGCCCTCATCATGCAGAAACGCCTGCATGGCTGCCGCGCGGCCCAAACCGATTCGGTCACGAGACTCGCGATCTTTCTTGCCGTTCGCCGCTTGTGCCGGAAACTGGAAATGCGACGGGATCGTCAGCGCCGTGCTCGGCCCCTGCGTGATATGGCTAAACCAGGCCTCAGGCGGCAGGCCGTCTTCCAGCCGTTTATGAATTTCGCCCAGGTCCACTTCATACTGCTCACGCTCGGTCCCACCACGCCGATCGTGCTGGAGGAGAGACGGAGCAAAGTTGACATAAAAGTGTTCGCCCTGTCTGGCAATCAAGCCATAGGCAATTCCCAGAGTCCAGAGTTTTTCGCGGACGCCGCCAACGTCGCGCTGCCCTGGCCCGGGGCTCTTGCGCCAGCGCTTGTCCACGACGAGGTACGGATCGCGCCCAGAAAGGTCTTCATACGCGGCCATCCAGCTCTCCAATTGCGGGAAGGCCTGAAAGTTCAGCGGAATCCCATGGCGCATTAAAGCAATAAAGATCCGGTAATTTGCCCCGCCCGTCGGCACAACCTGCACGGCCGCATGGGCCGCTTCGCGCACAGCGACTTCGGCGACCTCCCGGAACATTTCATCCAGGGCAGTATCCGGATGCTGCGGATACACCACTACGCAGTAATCATAGGTCTGAGCCTCACCTGGGCGGTTGATCACCGGAGCATGCGTCTGCAAGCGTTCAGCGACATCCCGTAGATAGGACTGCAGCTTATCCCGTCGCTCTTGCGGGTTCTGCGCCCCTTCAGTCAACACGTCCAAAATATGCCGGTCATGCAGCTCTGGCATCTGCGTATCCGCCTCGCCGGCGATGCGCTCCACCAGGGCTTCCGCCTTGTTATCCGCCGTCATGCCTTCCAGCAGGCGCAGAGCAGAGTGTCCCTCGGTGATCTGGTCCAGAAGCTGCTTGCGCCGGTCGCTGAGGGCTATATAGTTTTGCGGGTAAGAGCGGCCGGATAGAACGTCATAAATAAGAACGGAGCGGTCCGGCGCGCCCAGCAGGCCCGCACC
>JAYTGR010000941.1:0-3137 GCA_043733205.1 Chthonomonadaceae bacterium | reverse complement strand
AGGTTTTCTTCTTTGGCGATGCGCAGGGGGTCGATGAGGCTGCCGAGGTCGGGGGCGTGCTGGAAGACGTGATGCAGGCGGCGCAGGAGAGCTTCCATGTCCGGGTCGCCGTCGGCCAGATGGGTGAACTCGTAGGAGTTCGCACCGACCGGCAGACCGGCGCAGGCGACGTTGGGCAGAGGTAGTGCGCGGAAGCCGCCCGATTTCCAGGCCGTCAGGGCGAGGGCAAAGACGGCAATCTGTGTGCAGCGCGGGTCGAGTTCGAGGCCGAACAGATTGTCGCGCAGGACGGCGTCTCCCGCTTCCGCCTCGCTCAGGCCCTCTTCGGTCATGCGGAAACGGCACAGCAGGGCGAACGCGGCCACGAGGAAATGCCCGGAGCCGCAGCAGGGGTCCAGAACACGCAGGTCGGCGGCGCGCTGGGGCCAGCCGTCAAAACCGCCTGCCGCCGGGGAGCCATCCTCGTTACGGCGCAGATAGTCCAGATCGGTCGGCAGGCTCTCGCCGGGATGCCGCGCCGCCCACCACGCGCCGAGAGAATTGTGCAGCAGAAACTGCACCATGTAGTGCTCGGTAAAGAGCTGGGTGACGGGCGAAATGTCCGCGCCGCCGATCTTGACGCCGCTGTCGTTGACCTCTTTCTTGCGCTTGGTCTGCCAGAACTGATAGACCCATCCCAGGCTGTCGTCTGCGGTGAATACTGCTGTGGGCAGATCGTTGAGCAGCCGCTCCAGGGTCAGCCGTCCCGCCGCGTCGAAGCGCACCTGCACGGTGGGATCGTCGCTGCGGAAGATGCCGGGGAGCATCGCGGAGGCGTAGCGCGCCGCCAGCATCCAGGCGTCCGGCTCGCCCTCGTCCGCCGCCAGTTCCGTACACTCCGCCAGGGTCACGGCGACGCCCTGCGGGTGCATCAGCAGTCCGTTCTCGGCGAGGAAGCGCGCGAAGAGCATGCGGTGCCACTGCGCATAGGCCGTCTCGACCACCAGCGGAGCGAACGGTTCGGCCTGGTCCCGGCTCTGGCTCTCCGTCGCTTCGCCCAGCCGCCGCGCCTCCGCCCGCAGCCGGTTGCGCAGGCTGCGTTCGTCGGCAGACAGCGTGGCATACGCCTCCCGGTGAGGCACGGCCAGCCGAATCAACGTGGCTTTGGCGGCTTTCTCCGCCTCATCGCGGGCATGGACGACAGTGCGTTCGAGCAGGCTGCGCAGTTCGGTAGACAGGGACGACATAGGTTACCATTTTCTCCAATGTCCTGGCGAAATTCAGTTGTTAAATAACGACGGGATGACCTTCGTTGATATGGACCATGATGGCGGCTCGGACTTTTGCCATGTAGGCATCGACATCGGCTTCGGTTGTCAGGGTAAAGCTGGGCAGCGTGACGCGCTCTGCCTTCGGTTCCAGGCGCCGGGCGGCTTCCAGCAGGGCGGCCTTGACACGCTCCGCGATGGCGGCCGTTTTGTTCTCCCATTCTTTGAGGGGAGTGGAGGCGAGAGTGGCGAGAAGTTCCGCCTCATTGCCTACTTTGAGGGGCTGCAGTGGGGTGAGGCCGTGTGACGTCTGTATCTGCTTCTGCTCCGTTTCGGAGAGCTGCTGCCAGACGGGATCGCTATAGAGGTCTTCGATCTTCGCATCGTAGGCTTCCAGATGCTTTTCGCGCGCGGCCTTTACGTCGGCGCGGAGATCGTCGGTAAGCGCAGTGCAGAGCGGCGGCACAGGATCGGGATTATCCAGGAGAGATCTGTTCGCGCAGATGGCGTCCGCCTGCTCTTCGATCTGGGCGCTGAGGGGAAGGCTCTGCGCGTGATCCAGAAGACTCTGCAGAACCTGCCATCGGGAGAGCCGAATGTCGGCTTGTTGTTTGATGTGCCGCCAGTCTTTGGCCTCCTGCGCGAGGCGGTCCCGCTGCTCGTAGAGGGAGAGCAGCTGTTCGCTGCCGGTCAGAAATTTGAGCGTTTCCAGGTGCGCGGTGTCCGGGCGCAGGGGGAGCGGCGGAAGCCCGCCAGCGGCGGTTGCCAGATTCGTCATTTGGGCCAGGAAATTAGGCATCGCCAGCGCCTCTTCGTTGGTTTTCACGTTCATGCCCGCGTCGGCCAATAGTTTGCGTATGCCGATGCGCTGGATCGGCGTGACCGTCACGCCTTCCGCGCGAAACTCCGTTTGACCCAATTTAACGTTGTCGAGCTGCTGCACCCCGACTGGGCTGCCGTTCTGCATCGCCCGCAGATGCCCGGAAACGACCAGAACCAGGAGCGCCGCGTCTGCCGCGTCCCTGGGCCAGCCGTAGGGCGAACCTTCGAAATGCTTACGGATATCGATCCCTTTTTTGCCCGATCCTCCGACAAAGCCGAGCGCCTGCTGGCAGACCGTCTGCTTCTCGACGTCGCCGTGATAGTCGATGGCGGTCAGCGCATCGCCCGCGCCCTGCCGCGCCCGCTCTTTGACCTTGTTCCATTTCGTCGCCTCGTAATCGGCGGCATCGAACTGGGGATAGAGCCGCGCCAGCGCCTGCTTCATCGCCTCCTGCACGGAGGCGCGCAGATCGCCCTCGACCACCTCGTTGCCGCCGCCCTGGTAGATTTTGCCGTCCCGCAGGATCTGGCTCACCAGCGCGCCGACCTGTCGGGTCAGATCGGCGCGGCGCGTCTCCATGCCTTGCTTAGCCTCCTGGCCTTCACGGGTATTCGGCATGCCGCGCGCGTCCAGGGTCTCGGTGGCTGCGGCCAGTCCGGCCAGCGCCCGTTTGAAATCGTCCGGGCTGCGTTTCGGCAGGTAGACGAAAACGATCGGGCTGTCCGCTCCGGCGGCCTGCGCCTCTTCCCGCACCGTCTTCTCGGCCGCCGACCATTCATCGCGAATCCAGATCGGTACCGCGCCGGTATCGGAGTTCGGCGCGTCCGGCGCAAAAGAGAGTTCGATCTTACGAACCGTTTTGCTGACTCCCTGCGTGATGGAGACATCTTTGAGCGCCTGCGCACAGGCGGTGCGCAGGACGGTCGAGCGGTCGCTCGCGATCCGCGAATCGCTGGCGACTATGGCATCGTTGCGCTTGCGGTAGTCCTGCTCCCAGGCGGCTCCCTCGCGTGTCTGCAGCCGATACTCCTCGCCTACCTGCATCAGTTCGCCGTTCTCCAGCATAC
>JAYTGR010000940.1:0-3138 GCA_043733205.1 Chthonomonadaceae bacterium | reverse complement strand
GCGGAGTTCGGCCCGCAGTGGATCCAGACCGAAGACGGCAGATGGACCGAGCTGCTCACCGCCCGCTTTACCCACGATGCCACCGGGAACGCCGATCGCACGGACTATGCCGCCGGGGTCAAAGGCGGCCGTTTCACGCTCTCCAACGGCGGCTTCGTGGGCATTCCGATTCAGCTGGGCGATACCTTCACCCGGCCTGCGACCCATAAACCGCCTGCCGATCTGCCCCCGCACTGAAACAGTCGGATCTTAGAATAGGGTCATCTTAGGCTCTTTTTTGGCCTCGATGACCTTCTGACGAACGGAGGCGATGTCGGTGACGAGGGAGCGCCGGGCGGCTTCGTAGGCCTCACCTTCCTGGCGCAGGATATAGGCAGGATGCAGCGCCGCCATCGCATGGCGGACATAGCGGCTCTCGAACCACTGTCCGCGCTCCTGCATCATGCGGAAACCCTTGTGGATCATAGCGCTGGCGGCGGGCGCACCGAGGCACAGGATCACGAGGGGCTGAACGATCTGAATGGTCTGGTCGAGCCACGTCGAACAGGCCTGCGTCTCTATCGGAGTGGGCGGACGATTCTTCAGACGTCCGGCCTCCACCACGCAGGCGCGACAGCGCACCACATTGCAGATATAGATATGTTTGCGGGTAATGCCGTTTTCGCGCAGGCACTCGTCCAGCAGAACGCCCGATCTGCCGACGAAGGGGCGGCCGGTCGCGTCCTCGTTCTGCCCTGGCCCCTCGCCGATCAGCATCAAGGGCGCTTCGGGGTTTCCCTCTCCGAACACCACATGCGTTCGCGTTTTTGCGAGGTCGCAGGCGGTGCAGATGGAAGCCTGCTCCGCCACACGCGCCAGCCGAACCGCCTTCGTTTCGGTCTGCGCCTCCGCCGTTTCCTGATGGTCGTCCTGCTCTGCCAACTTTCTCTGCTCCTCGCTCTCAAACTGATTCATATTACGCGTGGAGAGGGTCGGACGCTGCAGGATGCGCTTTCAGAGTCGCGGTCAGCCGTTCATACACAACCTGCAGGCTCTCTGGGATCACGCGGACATCGGCCAGCACCGGCATGAAGTTGGTATCGCCGTTCCAGCGCGGCACGACGTGCCAGTGCAGATGGTCGGCGATTCCGGCGCCTGCCACACGCCCCATGTTGCTGCCGCAGTTGAACGCATCCGGCTTGAAGGTCGCTTTGAGCAGGCGGATGCCGAGACGGGTCAGGCGCATGATATCGAGCAGTTCCGGGTCGGTCAGGTCGTCCATGCTGGCGGTATGGCGATAGGGCACCACCATGAGGTGTCCATTGCTGTAGGGAAAGGCATTGAGGATGATGTAAGCATGTTCGCCGCGCGTGACGATGAGATGGGCCGCGTCGTGTTCGACGCCCGCGGCGGGAAAATCACAGAAGATACAGCCGCCCTGCGTCTTATCGGCGTTTTCGATATACTGCAGCCGCCAGGGCGCCCAGAGTTGCTCGGTCATGAGAATGGCCTCTTTCCGGAGAGTGGATGCGGAAACGCGACAGCCTTGCTGGCCGCGCGTTCCGGTGTCCCGTCCGATTCGGCATCGATCGCCGTGATTCCTTGTCTCCGACCGCTGCATGGCAGGGAAACCCGCCCCCGCTGCGGAAACACCTCTTCACGAACCTTCACGATCCCCATCCCTTGGAGAACACCATGTCTTTGCGCCTGATAGACCTGTCGCAGCCGATCTTCGACGGCGGCCCCAACTGTCCCGCCCATCCACCGGTTCGCTCGGAGATCACCTCCGACCACACCAGAGCGGACTGGCACTGGGAGACCCTGACGCTGGCCAGCCATACCGGCAGCCATCTCGATGCGCCGCTGCACAAGATCGCAGGCGGCGGAGCCATCGACTCGCTGCCTCTGGAAGTATTCATGGGTCCGGCCCATATCGCCGACCTGCGCGGCATCGCGCCGGGCGCGTGGATCACCCCGGAGCTGCTCGCCGCCGCGCTGCCCGCCGATCTGCCTCCCGAACGCATCGTGCTGATGGCGACCGGATGGGGCGACATCCGGGAGCGGTCGGATGTCTGGCTCTATCAGGCTCCGAAACTCGCGCCCGCCGCCGCCGACTGGCTGGTGACGCAGCGTATCCGCGGTCTGGGAATCGATCACTGGGGTATCGGCGGCTGGGACAAAGAGAACGACGCGGCCGTACACACGACGCTGCTCGGCCAGGGCATCTGGATCGTAGAAGAGCTGCGGTTCCCGGCCGAGGTCTACCAGCTGCCCATGCCGCAGACCTTCATGGCTCTGCCGATCAACCTGCGTGGGCATTCAGGAGCCTGGTGCCGGCCCGTCTTCCTCGCTGCGGATCAGGCAGGCCGATAGATTCCTATGGCGATGCCTGCCCGGATCGGCACGATCGTTGCAGTGAAGTGCGGATGCTCGGCCAGAAGGCGGTTGAAGCGTCGTATCGCAAAAATGCGCGGGTCATCGGCGTCGGGATCGAGCAGCGTCTGTCCGTTCCAGGATCCGGAGCGCAGCACATTGTCCGCGAGCAGCAGGCCGCCCGGCCGCAGGACACGCACCGACCACTCCAGCAGTTCGGGATAGTACGCCTTGTCCGCATCCAAAAAGATCGCGTCGTAGGGCCTCTGCTGTGCGTACACCTCGCGCTCCAGCGGCTCCAGCATCTCCCGCACCGCACCGACACGCACATCGACTTTCGCGCCGATCCCGACCTCGGCCAGCGCCTGCCGCGCGGCGTCTGCCCACGCCGGATCGATCTCGATGGAGACGACCTGACCGTCCGCCGGCAGCGCCGTCGCCAGCCACCACGCGCTGTGCCCCGCCAGCGTGCCGAACTCCAGCACCCGGCGCGCACCGACCGACCGGCACATCACCTGAAACAGCCGCCCGACATCCGGCGTGATCTCCCACCCCGCTGGCATACCGGCCTGCGCCGCCGCTGCCGTCAGGACACGCAGCGCCTCCGTCTCCGGCGCAAACAGCTCCTGCACATAAGCCAGCAGCTCCGAAGGCACCGGCACAGGTCCGGTCGGCGCCTTATCCACATTCGCATCATTTTTCAACAGCACGCACCACCACCTTACAGCCGGTTCGGGCCGATTCATAAGCCGCCGAGGCCGCCCGAACGCACTCGATCGCCTCGGA
>JAYTGR010000939.1:0-8598 GCA_043733205.1 Chthonomonadaceae bacterium | reverse complement strand
CCGGCGGCATGATGGTGCTGGAAATGGAAGGCGTGCGGGCCGATCTGGAGGCTGGCGTGGAGTATCTGCGCGGGCTGGGGATTACGGTGACGGAGGTCGGTTCCGAACAGTCATGGACGATCTAGAAACGCCGGAAGCAATATCTCTGCCCCTGCCGCCGGAAGGCTGTGGCAAAATCGAGCCCAGGATGCCGAATTCGGCCCTGCGAAACGCCCCGCTCCATCGCTCTTTCAAAGCGGTGGAGCAGGCGTTCCGGCACGAGTTCCTGCACCGTATGCGCCTGGAGAGCATCGATCTCTTCCCCGGCGCCGCACCGCTGATTCTGCATCTCGGCGATGAGGACGGCCTCACCATGTCGGAACTCGGCAAGCGCTGCAGGCTGGAGAGTTCGACCATGACGCCACTGGTGGACGAACTGGAGCGCCGCAAACTGATCGGCCGTGTACGGGCTCCGGAAGACCGCCGCGTCATCCGACTGCATCTGACCCCCGCAGGAAGGGAACTCGAACCCCGTCTCCGCAGCCTGCTGCTGGATCTGCAGGCGGTCGCCCTCTGCAATATCCCGGACAACGACCTCGCCGCCATGCACCGCGTTCTGGAAAGCATCCTCGCCAACCTTGGCGCGCACTCCGACTAGCGGACAGGAACTCCTCATCCTGTAAATCTTGTCACTCCTGTCCAAAGAAAGGCCTTTAGACAGGAGTGACAGCATTTGCAGGATTAAATTCAGATCCTGTCAAGCGGCGTGTATCAGATTCCGGCGACGAAGTGGAGATAGAGATAGGCGAGCGGAGCGACGAAGAGCAGGCTGTCGAAACGGTCGAGCGCGCCACCGTGACCAGGCAGCACACGCCCGAAATCCTTGATGCCCAGTTCGCGTTTGAGCGCGGACTCGAACAGATCCCCGACCTGCCCCATCACGCCCGCAAGCGCCCCGACCGCGAGGCCATGCACGAGGGGCAGATGAATCCAGTGGCCGAACGCGCCGCCGACCAGGATTGCGCCGAGCAGTCCCCCGAGCGAACCCTCTATCGTCTTGCCGGGCGAGAGCTGCGGAGCCAGCTTGTGACGCCCGCACCAGCGCCCGACAAAATAGGCGAAGGTATCGACGGCCCAGACGCACACCGCCACGAACAGCATCAGCCAGGCCCCACGCTCCCCCTGCCCGATCCCTGACACCACGATGACGCCTGGAACCGCGCGCAGCAGCACGAACGTCTGCAGCAGACCACCGATATAGAGAAACCCTACGAGACCATAGACTGCCTGCAGTTTCCCGAGCGCACGACCGGTGCGCAATGCCCGTACAACCATTACCGCAAACACCAGGACAACAGCTCCCAGCCCCAGTGTATACGGCTCCAGGGAGGGCAAAGAACGGGAACTGAGCAGGTAGGCGATCACAGGCAGAGCCAGCCCGGACCAGGCAAAAGCCGGGTTCCAGGGGCGCAGGCGTTCCCGCACGTCCTCCCATCGGCCCAGCAGAGGCTCCAGGTCCGATGCATGCTGGTGTGCGCCGACAAACTCGGAGATCCCCAGCGCCGTGACGATCAGCACCGCCACGGTGAACGGCAGACGCCCTCCGAAGCAGCAGGCCAGAAACACTCCTATTCCGATCAGACCGCTGATCAATCGCGTGAGCATATTGGCCTTCCTATGTCGTCTGCCCCTGCTCGCGATTGCGGGCAGCGATCTCGGTGACGGCGGTGGTCAGGTGTACCTTCGCCAGAAAGAACAGCGTAATGAGCAGCCCCGCCCCACAGACCGCAAAGATCAGACGATAGCCGCCTTTATTCACCAGTTCACCCGTCAGGATCGCCGTCAGCGGTGTCGCGATCGAGAGAGCAGTGGACTGCAGTCCGGTATAGAAACCGATCTCTTCGCGGGGAACCACCTTTGTCAGCAGCGGGTAGGCGGAAGCGGTCTGCGCGGCATTTCCGATTCCTGCCAGGCAGAGCACCACCATGATCTGCGGCAGGGTCGTCACCCAGAGCCCGTTCAGAGCCGCGACAAGAATGAAGATCATCCCGATCATCAGCACACGCTTTGGTCCCACCCGATCTGTAAGCCAGCCGAACGGCAGGATTGCGACGGCGGTGCTGATCATCAGCACGAGGAACATCATCTCCGCCTGCTGATCGGTGCATTTCGTAATCACCTTCACAAAGATAGTTAAAAACGGCAGGATCGCGCCGATTCCCAGCCCGGAAAAGAACAGTCCTGCCAGCGTCCAGCCCGCCTGCCGGAGGGTGCGCAGTCCGGTTAAAGCCTGCCGCAGGGCGACCAGATGCGGTGTTCGATGCTCGGAGGTCGTCGCAGGGTGCTTAGGCTCTTTCACCAGCCAGACCGTCAGCAGAGTTGTGACGAGCATGATGAGCGCGGTCAGCGTAAATTTCAGTTCAATTGGAATAGGCAGCAACAGCAGGCCCGCCTGCCCGAGGACCAGCACCAGCTGCGAGACGGCGCTCATCTTGCCGCGCTGCGGTTCCGGAGTGATATCCGGCATCAGCGCCTTATAGGGATCTTCCGCAATGTTGAAGCTGACCGTAAACAGGAAGATCGCGCCGACGATGAGGGGCAGAGCGGCATGGGGGACAAGACGTCCTGCCGCCGGGGTGAGCAGGATCAGCAGGGCGGAGAGCGGCGCAAAAATCAGGATGAACGGACGCCGCCGCCCCAGAGGAGTGCGCAGGCGGTCGCTGGCCGACCCGACCAGAGGCTGAATCACCGCGCCTTCGAACGAGTGCGTGCTGCCCATAAGGCCCTTTAGGCGGGCGTCGTTGGTAAAATGGCTGAGGTAGAGCGGAATGACGGCGTTGTTGAGAGAGTAGAACGCCCCGTACCCGAAGTTAGCTAGGCTGTAGGCCAGCATCTTCGCTGTCGAGAGCGGAGCATCGGGCGGTGGCGTCAGCAGTGTTTCCTGGGTGTCAGGGGGAGCATCGGCAGTGTCTTTCCAATCCGATCCCGAGGGTATAGGGTTCATGAAACGTGGATTCTCCTTAACCCGACATCAACTCGACACGGCTTGGGTTGGTCAAGGGATGTTATCCCTCGCTACGCACCTTCGGCGGATCGTCCTTCGGACGAAGCAGCAGGAATACCGCAGCCATGCCCCTTTCTGAGAGCAAAGCATTTGTGACCGCAAAGGCGGTCACTCGGCGCAAAGCGCCTCTAGCGAAGGACTTTAGTCCATCGCCAGTTTGAGAATCCATCCCGGCACTGACTATCGCCGATGCCCTGTCGCCGTACTATAACTGCTTTCGCTCGTGCGATTGTCATTGCGCTTCTGCGAATGTGTGCAGGGCGCAAGCCTCTTTCGCTCCGATGCTGCTATCGCCTATTATACTGCTTATGGCATCGAAACCCGTAGTCCAAACGGACTGTTTTGCGTTTCAGCGCCGAAATCGATCTGCAAACCGATTCGGTTACATTTTCGGCAGGCTGCGGGCGGTACGGCGGGCTTTCCAGCGGTTCTGCATATCGTCAAGAAGTGTGTAGAGAACCGGGATGACGACCAGGGTCAGCGCGGTCGAAACCAGCAGACCACCGATCACAACGATCGCCATGGGGGCGCGGATTTCGGAGGCGCGCCCGATGCGGAGCGCGACCGGCAGCATCCCGACAATTGTGGCCGTCGTCGTCATCAGAATGGGGCGGAGACGTGTTGCTCCCGCCTCCAGCAGCGCGGCGTTGCGCTCCATACCGCGAGCACGCAGAGTGTTCGTATAGTCCAGCAGCAGAATCGCGTTGCGGCCCATCAGCCCGACGAGCATGACAATTCCGATCGCGGCGACCAGCGACATGGTCTCGCCCAGCAGCACCAGTGCGCCGAGCGCCCCGACCAGCGCCATCGGCAGCGTAAACATGATGACGAAAGGAGTGCCCAGGCTGTTGAACAGCGATGCCATCACGATGTAGACCAGCACCACCGCTAGAATCAATGCCTCCGCCATGAGCGGGGCGTTCTCGTTCATGGTCTCCGCCTCCCCGCCCCACTTGACGTCGATTCCTGCATGGGGCAGCTTCTGCAGCAGGGCGTCGATCGTCTGCTGCGCATTACCAAGCGGAACGTTGGGCGCTAGGTTTGCCGTCACCGATACCAGCCGCTGCCCATTCTCGCGCTCAATGCTCGCGGGGCCAGTGTGCAGGCTGATATCCGCGATGTCGGCGAAGGTCACGGGCTGTCCTTGAGAGTCCGTGCCGACCACGATATTCTGCACATCGTTGGGCGCATCGCGCTGTATCCCTTCCAGCCGGATACGAATCGGAAACTCCTGACCGTTCTCACGAAAGACCGCATCCGAGCTGCCTGCGAGGGAGTCACGCAGGATCTCTCCGGCCTGTCCTGTCGGAATGCCGAACTGGGCGGCGCGGCGCGGATCTACCGCAACGCTCACTTCCGGCTTGCCGCCCTGCACTGAAATCGTGGGATCGATCACCCCCGGCACTGCAAGGAGACGCTGCCGCACCTGCACGGCGAACTGCATGAGGCGGTCGATGTCCGGGCCGCGCGCCGCGATCTCGATCGGCGCGGAGATCCCCTCCACTGCCCGAACCGGATTGACGATAATGTGGCCGCCAGATCCCCTCGCCAGAGGCGCCAGCGCCTGGCGGAGCACGTTCCCGATCTCGATGTCGGAGTGCAGTCGGACGTTCGGCTGCCCACCCGGATGCAGAATCGGATCGAGCAGGGCGCGCTTCTCATTCAGGCGTACGTTGCACTGCGCCAGCTGCGCGCCCTGCCGTGGGATGGAGCCGAACCCGCCCAGGATCTGCCCGACATTGGTGACAACCGCCCGCACCTCGGGCGTTTTCAAAACGAGCTGCTCCATCCGACGCGCCACGGCATCGGTCGCGGTCAGACTGGAGCCGGACGGCATCTCCAGTGAGATAGTGATCTGGCCCTGGTCGGTGCCAGGCAGGAACTCGAAGCCAAGCCGGGCGAAGGAGACGACGAAGATAAGCGTCAGGCCGGCTACACCGGCCAGCACGACCCATCCCCGATGCCGCAGCGCCGCTGCGATGATAAGCCGATATTTCGCCTCCAGCCACCGGTAAAAGCGCTCGAAAGGCGCGAAGATACCGCGCTTCGCCTCGATATCCTCACCTGCCTTATACCAGCGTGAGGCCAGCATGGGAGTCAGCGAGAACGAGATGACGAGCGAGAAAAGCGTGGCGGTGACGATGACCAGTCCGAACTGCTTGAAAAACCCGCCGACGATCCCGCCCATAAATGCGATCGGCACGAACACCACGACATCGACCAGCGTCGTCGTCAGGTCGGCGAAGCCTATCTCGGTGCGCCCATTAAAGGCGGCTTCACGCGGTGTCTCGCCGTTTTTCAGGTGCCGCGTGATACTCTCCAGCACGACGATCGAGTCGTCCACCAGAATTCCGACCGAGAGCGAGAGAGCCAGCAGCGTCATCTGATTCAGGGTAAAACCCGCGATGGACATCACCAGGAAGGTCGCGGCGATGCAGGCGGGGATGGCAAGAGAGACGATGAGGGTGCCGCGCACGTCGTGGAGAAAAAACAGGATGACAACCATTGCCAGGACAGCCCCCAGCAGCAGACTGCCGTTGACATCCTGCAGCGCATCGCGCACGGTCACGGAGTCGTCGCGCAGAACGACCCGGCGCAGGCCGGCGGGCAGCGTCGGCTGCAGCTGTTCCAGCGCGCGGTTCGCCTCATCCACTACCGCGACGGTGTTGGCATCCGAGGCTTTCGTCAGGACCAGACTGATGCCGTCATGGCCGTCGATGCGGTTGATCTCCGAGCGTTCCGCCGTCCCATCGGAGACATCGGCCACATCCGCCACCGTCAGCGGCGGCACCGGCAGCCCCGAACCCGGCCGTGCCGTGCGCATCGTCAGTGAGGAGGCGATCAGCGGTGTGCTGGCGATAGAGTCCAGCGATCCGAAGGCCGCGGACAGACGCACTCCGGTCTCATGCTGGGACTGGGTGATGTCGCCTCCGGGCACATCGTGGCCCCCGGCCTTGATCGAGTTGACAACATCCACAATCGTGAGCCCCAGGGGCGCCAACCGGTGGGCATCGACTGCGACATGAATTTCGCGCTGCTCGCCGCCGATCACCCGCACGGCCGCCACCCCCGGCACCCTCTCCAGGCGGGGCCGCAGGGTGTTGTCCGCGAGAGCGCGCAGCTGCTGCAGGCTGAGGGAAGGGCATTCGAGGCCCAGATAGAGAATGGGCAGCGCGTTGATGTCGAGCTTCGCCACGACGGGTGGGCGCGATTCGGCCGGCAGCTGCGCCCGCACCGCTTCGACGCGGCCCCGCACTTCGGCCGCCGCCGCGTCCAGATCCGTCCCGACCCGAAAATCCATGCTGATGATCGAGACGCCGCTCTGCGAACTGGAGTAGACGTCCCGCACCCCCGGCACCGTTCCGACCGCATCTTCCAGCGGCTTGCTAAGTTGTGTCTCGATCTCAGGCGGCTCCGCGCCAGGATAGAGGGTCGTCACCGTCAGGGTCGGAATATCGACTTTAGGATTGAGTTCGGCAGGCAGGCGTGTGTAGGCCCGCAGGCCCAGAACGGCGATCGCCGTCAGAGCCATCCAGATCAGCACAGGTCGTGAGATCGCCAGGCGCGTAAACCACATTTAATTTCGCCTCATGCCTGTCCCGATCATCAAGGCCTCATACCGTTCGAGGATCACTTCCATTACTTCCTGCGTGCCGCACGATAGGCCATACTAAGTACACGAGGCCGCACCCCTGACTTGAGTTCGAAGGCAAGGCCACGGCGGAATATCTCAGGCATATAGCAGCCGTCAGGATCACGAAGTAGTACTCCGTTATCTTCGAGCGCTTTAATTTCCTCACTCGTAAGTTTCATATCTTCTTGTTGAAATGGAATCTGCCGGTCCGTACTGTACTCTCGCATCTTGCGAAAAATCGCTTCCAGGGGAGCATTTTCAGCCTCTATCTCTTCTATTTTCATTTGACTGCAAGCGTCGAGAGAATCCCTGACTGCGTAAGGTGAGTAAGTAAGTCGTCTTGCGTACCCGTTTCGGCCACGATTAACTTAGCAGTAAAGTCATCCAGTTTTTGTCTTCTCATCAATGGATTATAAGTGGGGTTCACCGTTTCTTGTAATGGAGAAGCAGAGATTTCCTGCCAAGGCAAAAGATCGAGAACTTCTCGTGCTGTTTCAACGATACCTGCTTTATCGAGACGAGCAACGACATCTTCCCAATCCAACGGGATGCCTAGCAGATTAGAGTCGAACGGAGCTATGAATGTCGGAAGGCCCAAAACATTGTTGTCAAGAAAAGCAGAGGCCGCCTCTTGAATCTTTTGTTGACAATCTAAAAGACGACTGTTTTCTGGGTCGGAAGGAACCATGTTAAAAACAACTGCTGGCCGGGGATATCCCGCATCTGTGCCTGCCTGTTTTGCCGCTAGTTCAATGCGTCCTAAAAGTGACAAAACCTGTTCGGTACCCGCAACAGATTGTCCGCCTAATGTGGTGACTAATATACGATAGTTACGTGGATCGAGGAGCAAACCGGCAGAGAGTTCCGAAAAGCCTGCACGTAGATCTATAATGACAGCACTAACTCCAAGCCTTTTCCCCAATTCTGATAGGAGGCTTGTCAAAACATAGGGGTCTTTGGCCCCTTGCAAAATATGTTCAGGGCGAATTTCCAGGGAGACATAGCGCTCCATTGTGCGAAACGCTGGCATAACGTAGATACCGTCGAGTTCGGCATTGAGCAGACGCTCCTGAACTAACGCCAGTGAACCTATGTATGCAGGATCGGTATCTCCATGTATCAATGCCAGAAAATCCGCAAATGACACCGGCGGTTCTGCCAATCTACTATGCAGCAGCCAGCTAATTCCTGGCGCTTCCAAATCGCCGTCTATGAGCAAAACCTTCTTGTTTTTTCTGGCGATGGCTTGCGCCAATGCAATGGCGTGTGCCGTCCGTCCCACGCCGCCTTTAAAGGAATGAAACGTTACAACCGGCGGCGAATCCACGAGCGGAGTAGGAAACTGTATCGGAGTCATCAGGACGGATTCAGATTGTCTCTGAAAGCTAGGTCGGAACGGAGTAAACGCAGATGGCCCATCAGCTTCCTCTATGAAGACGCTTAACAATCTAGGTTTATCATCAGTACTCTCCAAAACTATGGCCGGGTCAGACTCACCCGTATCGTTTCCGGGAGCAAAGCGTGGAGCAAATGCTTCGTCGAGCCAAAGCATAGCAAGCGCCTTGGAGTTGGGAGTAACATACAGCGTTAATCCTTCCCAATATGCGCTTGCCCCCACCAGCCAGCTAGGCCGACTTTGCATCTCGATATTTAGAGCAATAGCCTCCTCCACATCTACCCATGTATAGAGGCGAATGTCAGATGAAAGCATTTTAGATAGTCTCCATTCGTTGTCTTATCCATAGAGAGACATCAGAAAGCCACTGCACGATTTTAGTCTGGTGGTCCTCTTCAATCGGAATTCCATATCGCCACGCTTCATGAGCTTTACTTATGTTATACTGCTTTGACTTATAGATCAAAAGACGAAAATGTAAGGTCGTACTTAGGAGAGATGCAGGCATTTTTATATCTTTGCACC
>JAYTGR010000938.1:0-3147 GCA_043733205.1 Chthonomonadaceae bacterium | reverse complement strand
CTTTGCCGGTCGCCGGAAGCGGCGCGGTCTTGACCCCTTCGGGATCGAAGGTCGCGATGTTGGCGAGCGCGACGCCGACCATAGAGGTGATGGAGGAGGTGCCCTCCGCACGCATCAGGCCGCCGCAGCGCATCAAGGCATGACGCATCGCGAGACCGTTCGCCGTTCTGCCGGCATGCTCGTCTGCAGCTGCCAGACGCACGGCGGCTCTCCCGGCAGCCCGCATCTGGGCGTACTGCGGAAAAGGCAGTGCATACACACTATTCATCTGTTGAATCGCGAGCTGTTCCCCGTAAGAAGCGCGCTGCAGCCGCAGGCGGCCCGCTATATCGTCCGCATAGTACTCGTTCCATTGGGTGCAGCGGCCCGCCGCTTTCAGGGCATCCAGCGCCTCCCCTTCACGGTGAGCGGCAAACAGGCTCATCGCCTGCATCATCGGAAAGTAGGCATTATTCGGGTCGAGCTGCACGCCTTTTTGCGCCGCCGCTGCGAACATCGCCAGCGCTTCCGGCGCGGGTGCAGCGGCAGAAGGAGCGGCAGAGGACGCACCCATCGCCTTCGTTTCGCCATACCACATCTTCACGTCCCCGAGCGTCATATAGCGCAGCAGGTTGGCATAGACCGAAGGGCGGTTCGGAAACCGCAGTGTAAGCGCCTGAAGCCTCTCATTACGCGCTTTCGATGCTGCGGTAGGCATCGCCTTTACCGCGCTCTCAGAATCTGACAGCGACACAACATCGGACGCGAGTGCGAGATGAAGGGGATAGTCTTGCGGATGAGACGAGGCTGCTGCGCGTTCCACAGCAGGATCCCGCTCGTCTGTATAAGAAAACGCGTCTGTCTGAATATGCATCTGTATCCTCAACAAATAGCGGGATGCAGGCAGCAGGATCAGGATTCCAAGTGCAGCCACCGCAGACCAACAGAGCCGATGACGCAGAGGCGAACGATTTTGCATGCGAGTTTCTCCTTGCAGCCCGGCGCACCAAGACAGCACAAATGAATTAATTCAGAATTACGTTTGCTACGAGTCCCTTATCTGGGCGGTTTCGCTAATTTACGGCGCAGCCATCTCACCCAAGCGAAGGGCCGGATACGGGTATGTATCCGGCCCTTCGTAAACCTCTTATAATCGCCTGTTCAGTCCAGGATCTCGCGGAGGGCGGTGAGGAATTTGGCGTTTTCCGCTTCGGTGCCGATGGTGACGCGCAGATAGGTCGGGATGTGCCAGGGTGTGCTGGTGCGGGTGATGATGCCTTTGTGCAGCAGGGCAGTGTAGACCTCCTGGCAGTCGCGGCGGACATCGACCCAAACGAAGTTGGCATGCGTGGGCGCATAAGGCAGCCCCAGCTCGTCGAAAGCGGCGTAGAAGGCACACTTGCCGGCTGTGTTCATCGCGACCGTGCGGGCGACGTGTTCCGTGTCACAGATGGCGGCTTCGGCGGCGGCCTGTGCCATGTAGTTGACATTGAAAGGTTCGCGGGTCCGCTCCAGCCACCCGGCGAGATCGGGCCGCATCGCGCCGAACCCGATCCGATGCCCTGCCAGACCGTAGGCCTTGGAGAACGTCCGCAGGACGATCACATTACGGCCTGCGCGCACATAGTCCAGGCCCTGCGGATAGTCGGGATCGGAGGTGGCATATTCGTAGTAAGCTTCGTCCAGCACGACCAGAACCCGTTCCGGCAGGCCGTCGAGGAACCGGTCGAGCGCGGCGCGCGTCACGATGGTGCCGGTCGGGTTGTTGGGGTTGGGGAGGAAGATGAGGCGCGTCCGGGCGCTCACTTTCGCCTTCATCGCATCCAGATCGAGAACCCAGTCGGCGGTCAGTGGAACCCTATGGCAGGAGGCATTGTTGAGGATCGCCGCCGCCTCGTAGCGGGGGAAAGACGGATCGCCCTGAATCACCTCATCGCCGGGCTCCAGAAACGTCACGCCGAGCAGATGAATGATGTCGTCCGAGCCGTTGCCGAAGACCAGCGTCTCCGGCGTGATGTCCAGCTGCGCCGCGACCACATGGCGCAGCTGGAAGCTGCTGGCATCGGGATAGTGGTGCATCTTCGCTGCCAGCCGATGCACGGCCTCGATCGCTTTGGGCGAGGGGCCGAGCGCATTCTCGTTGCTGGCGAGTTTGACGATCCCGGTGATACCGAGTTCGCGCTCGACCTCCTCGATGGGTTTGCCGGGCACATAGGGCACCAGTCGGGCGATATTCTCGGCCACCTCGAAAAGCTCTGCGGCGGGAGTCTGTGTCATGAGGGTCTAGCGGTCCTTTCAGTCGGTGAAAAGGTCGTCGATCAGGCGATAGCCTTCGGGCAGACGGGTTTTGGCTTCCATCTCGCCGCGCTCGTCGTAGGGCAGATGCCCGCCGCCTTTGATCATCTTGCGGGAGTCGTAGAGCAGGAACGGCACGGGGCCGACGGCATGGCCGCGTGTGCTGACGGGCGTTTTGTGGTCGGGCGCGCAGAGCAGGCGGAAGTCGTCGCGTTTTCTCATTCCCTCGACGATCCCGCCGACTACGTGCTTATCGAAGTTCTCGATCGCGCGGATCTTCTCGTCGATGCTGCCCGCATGGCCCGCCTCGTCCGGAGCCTCCACATGGACCCAGACGAAATCGTGCCGTTCCAGGGCATCGAGCGCGTACTGCGCCTTGCCCCGATAGTTGGTGTCGAAGTAGCCTGTCGCGCCCGGCACATCGACAATTTCGAGGCCGGTCAGCCGGCCCAGGCCGCGCACGACATCGACCGCCGAGATCACGGCCCCGGTCATCCCGCGCATCTTAAAGAACGAGGGCAGCTGCGGCGTGCGTCCCGGGCTCCAGGGCCAGAGCGTATTGGCGGGCGGTTTGCCCTCTGCGCGCCGCTGCCGATTGAACGGCAGATCGTCCAGCAGATTCATGGAGTCTTCGATGAACCGCCGCAGCTTCGTGTCGCTGTCGCCGACGGGCAGAATATCGGCGAGCGCTTTGCCCATGTTCTCATGCGGCGGCGCGGTCTGGACTTCGGTCGGGCCGTCCTTCCAGCGCAGAATATGCCGATACGAGATGCCGGGAAAAAGCGTGAGGTAGGAAGGGCAGAGCTTCTTGTTCGCCAGCTCGATCAGCGGGCGCGCCTCTTCCGTCGAGATATGGCCCGCGCTGTAGTCGAG
>JAYTGR010000937.1:0-3154 GCA_043733205.1 Chthonomonadaceae bacterium | reverse complement strand
CGCCCACGAGGAGAAAGTGTGCCTGCCGGGAGGCACGGGCCACCGCATAGACGCCCTGTGCCACCTCCGCAGGGCCTTTATCGCCCCCCATCGCATCCACGGCGATCCGAATAGTCGTTGTCGGCCTCACGGGTTACTACTGGCCCTGCTGCGTGTCGTCCACCAGCTGGAAGACCTGACGGCCCTTGTAGCGGCCCGTGCTCGGGTCGACATGGTGCATCAGGGTGTACTCGCCGGGCTGCTCGAAGCTCGGGACCATCGCGGGATGGTGGGTCAGTTTATAGTGCGTCCGGCGTTTGCGGGTGCGCTGATTGGAGTGGCGGCGTTTCGGGAGCGGCATCGGTTTTTCTACCTTTCTGTATATCGAAGCGGAAGGGCTTTCCTCCCTCCGTCATTCGGGTTCGGTGTTCTCTTCCAGCAGAGCGCCGAGTTTGGCGAGAGCCGGATTGACAGGCTTCTCCTCGGGCATTGCGGCGGCCTCCGCCAGCACACGCAGCACATCGGCGGCGTTGCGGAGACAGTGAGCGCAGCGTCCGTCCGGCAAAGACGGAGGCAGCGGCTGCGTGGGCTCGTCCAGCAGAATATACTGGCGAAGCATTTCGGTCAGTTCAAAGATTGGGCCGGCGAACAGGGGCGCGGCAATCGGATTCTCATCCTCTTCCACGACCGCGACGGTCGCCATGGTCCGCGGTCCGGCAGAGACCTGCTTTAGTTCGAACATCTCGTCGATCTCCAGTGCGACGGGCTGCTCGAAATAGTCTCCACAGCGGCTGCAGGGCAGTGCGACCTGCGTATTCACCTTGCCCTTGATGAGCAGAGCGCCGCCAGCATTGGTAAAGGCGATTCGGCCTCCGACCGGCTGGGTACACTCGATGTCCTCATCTACGAGTGGCGGCTCCTGAATGTCATAAACTTCGTGTTTGCCCGTTTCACGGAGCAACTCGGTAATATCGAGCCGCATGATTCTCTACTCCAGGGACGAGGCTATTTGCGTTCCAGCATATCGCGTCCACGCTGGATCTGGGTCACGGTCTTGCCGAGCACGTTTTCCAGATTGGTCAGGACGTCACGGGCATAGTCGTCGGAACCGCGCCGGACGGCGTCGGCCTCCTGCTCCGCCCGCAGTTTCAGCTCTTGTGCCTGGACCATCGCCTGCTGAACGATCTGATCGTCGGCGACGAGCTGGGCGGCCTGCGCCTGCGCCTCGGCGACCAGTTCGACCGCATTACGCTGGGCCTCGGCCAGTTTCTGCCGGGCTTCGGCGTCGGCATTCTGGCGGAGACGGTTGGCTTCCGCCTGCGCTTCCGAATTCTGGCGGCGCGACTCTTCCCGCGCATCCTCTTTCAGATGCGTGGCCTCCGCACGGCCACGTTCCAGCTCCTGCAGAGCGGCGCGGCGGGCCTCGCTCACCACGCGGTCGGCGTTATCGCGGGTCTCTTCCACAATCCGTTCCGAGTCGCGAGCCAGTTTCGAGGCGCGTTTCATCTCTTCAGGCAGATTCGCCCGGATCTTCATGATGGTCATATGGAACTTATCCTCGTCGAACCGCAGCAGCGCCCCCATCATCTTGGGCGAGCCTTCCACGAGGTCTTCCAGTTCCGTAAGCAGTTTGAGGATGTCCACCCCTTCGTGCGTGGGAGCGACGAAACGCGGGACTTCCGTAGTGTTGGTATTATTCTTGTCGGCGCTAAGGCCGGAGTTAAGTTCAGGTTTTTGGGTTTCCGACTTTTTGCCGGAGTCGTTCTTCAACACGGCTGGGTACCAACCCTTCCACCGACCCGCCGAGGCGGGCGATCTCTTTGACGATATTCGAACTGAGGTAAGAGTACTCGGCCTCAGTCATCAGAAAGACGGTTTCTACAGCGCTGTTCAGCCGGCGATTCATCATCGCCATCTGCAGCTCATATTCGAAGTCGGAGACGGCCCGCAATCCTTTCACGATCACCGTCGCATCGTTGTTCAGCGCGTATTCGACCAGCAGGCCCTGAAAGGCGTCCACACGGACATTCGGCCAGGGCGCACAGGCCTCCTCCAGCATCTCCACGCGTTCTGCGAGCGTAAAGAGCGGCGTCTTGGACGAGTTGGGAGCGACGGAGACCAGCACTGTCTCAAACATGCCGGCGGCGCGCGCAATAATGTCGAGATGCCCGTTCGTCACGGGATCGAAACTGCCGGGAACCAGCGCTCGTGCCATACCGTCCTCTCCTCAGCTCACCGTAATCAGTTCGAAACCCATCCGCGTACGTTCCAGTGCGCGGCGCAGCTGCGAATTGGCGGGATTCGTCAATGTCGGGTCGTCTTCGACCAGTTGAAATGCTGTTTCGCGGGTCTCGGTCAGAATATCCATATCGTTCAGAATATCCGCGATCAGAAACTCCGGCAGCCCGCTCTGCCGCGTCCCATAAAACTCGCCGGGTCCGCGCAGTTTCAGATCCTCTTCCGCGATCAGGAAACCGTCCCGTGTCTGCGTCATCACTTCCATGCGGGCGCGTCCGACGTCGGTTTTCGGCTCCGCCAGCAGCACGCAGAACGAAGCGTTCTGTCCACGCCCCACCCGTCCACGCAGCTGATGCAGCTGCGCCAGACCGAAGCGGTCGGCATCCTCGATGATGATCACGGTCGCATTCGGCACGTCGATTCCCACCTCGATCACGGTGGTCGAAACCAGAATGTCGATCTCGTGCGCTTTGAAGCGGGCCATAACCGAGTCTTTTTCGTCCGATTTCATCTGCCCATGCAGCAGGCCAACCCGGTACTGCGGAAAGACGTTTTTAGCGATATGCTCGCTCAGCTGTGTGGCGCTCTTGGCCTGCAGCTTCTCGCTCTCTTCGATGAGCGGGCAGACGATGTAGACCTGATCTCCGGCATGGAGCAGTCTCTGCGCGGCTGCGTAGACCTGATCGCGCTTATCCTGGGTCTTCCAGTGCGTCGTGATCGGTTTGCGTCCGGGCGGCAGCTCGTCCAGCACCGAGACATCGAGATCGCCGTAGAGCGTCAGGGTCAGCGTGCGCGGGATCGGCGTGGCGGTCATGACCAGAATATGGGGCCGCTGTCCTTTTTTAGCGAGTGCCTGTCGCTGCAGCACACCGAACCGATGCTGTTCGTCGATAATGACGAGGCCGAGTTTGGCGAACGCGACGCCCTCCTGGATCAG
>JAYTGR010000936.1:0-8619 GCA_043733205.1 Chthonomonadaceae bacterium | reverse complement strand
GGTGTAATTTTCTGTTGGAAAGTAACACCGGGTGATGATCTTCAACCTACTTGTGCGCATAAGGAGAATTCCAGAATGCTCTCTCGCAAGAAGCTCGGCCTGCTGGCCGCAGCAGCAGGGATCGTGCTCTTCCCTGGCTTGCTGCTGGTCAAAGCACGTGGCTCCGACCACGCGGACACTCCCGCCATCGCGGCGAACCCCGGTGTAGACCTCACCGATGTATTTATCTTTCCCAGCCCGGCCGATGCGGC
This sequence comes from Chthonomonadaceae bacterium, assembly GCA_043733205.1. Lineage (GTDB taxonomy): Bacteria > Armatimonadota > Chthonomonadetes > Chthonomonadales > Chthonomonadaceae > JANXLO01. The sequence goes on along the minus strand of JAYTGR010000936.1, from coordinate 8,368 downwards.
CAAAGTCGTGCTCGTGATGAATGTCCATCCGCTGATTCCCTCGGGAGTCACCAGCACGACTTTCGATCCGAGCGTGCTCTATCAGTTCAAAATCGCCAACGCGGGCGACCCGAAACTCCCCGTGGAGAACCTGGTCATTCAGGCCAAATTTACCGGCACCGGCACCAATCAAACGGTTCAGATCGCCGGTCCCGTGAAGCCTTCCATGACCGGGACAAAGTCCGTCTTCGAGAGGCCGGATGCAGCCAGCGGTCAGATCAATACGGTCTTCACCACGGGCAGCGGCATCAAGGTCTTTGCGGGAACGCGTGAAGATCCGTTCTTCTTCGACCTGGAGCAGTTCTTCAACATCCTCCCGGATCGCGGTACGCCTCTGCCTCCGCCGGTCGGCCGCAATCCCCCGGCCAACCCCAATATGCCGCAGTCCACGACCTTCAATCCGCCGGGCGTGGCGACGGATACTCTCAAAGGCTACAACCTCCTGACCATCGTTTTGGAGATGCCCCGCACCATGCTGACCAACGGCGGCGACGGCAGCGGTAAGATTCGTTTGTGGTGTACGACCAGCAAATAACTTTGCGCGAAGGAGACAGTAATAATGAACGTAAGGAATCTTTTTCTAGGCACCTCCCTCGCCGGCGTGCTGGGTCTGGTGGCTCTGGCAGGCTGCGGCAGCGATAACAGCAGCGGCCCGCAGGTCTACACGCAGATCGACCGGCTTGCCCGCCCCGCCGTGAACGAAGTGTTCGCCACGGTCGCCAATAACCGCCATGCGATCAACGACCAAGCCATCCCCTCGCAGGACGGACAGCCCGGCTTCCTGATCGACGACATTCAGAGTTTCATGGTCGGAACGGCCGGCCGCTCGCAGGCCACGACGGATGTCGTCAAAGCGGTTCTGGTCCCGGATGTCATGGTGGCCGACCTCAGCCAGAATGGAGTTCCGGCGGCCTACCTTGGGGTCGAAACCGGAGGCGCGACCGGCAGCAAGTTCGGCGGACGCAAGCTGACCGACGATGTCATCGATATCTCGCTCGGTATTATCTTCGGCCCCACAGTCTCTGCGCTCAGCCTCGCGCCGGACGATGGCAAAGAGATTCCGACCCTGACCACAGACAACGTCAGTTACACGACAGCGCCAAAGCACTACCAGGATGGCGTTGTCAGCGCGGCAGTGTTTCCCTACCTCGGCCCTGCCCAGGCTCTCATGAACCAGTCGAGATAGCCCGCGCTTTCGTCTCCTCTCCAGCAGGGAAATTCCGAGCTGGAGAGGAGAGGCTGCGCACTCACGTTTTGCGAGGCGACAATGAGACGCATTTTGCTCTGTATCCCCGTGATCGTACTTCTGACTACCGGCTGCGCGCATCGCATGGTGCCGGTGGCTCCGCGCGCCTCCCTGGTCTCCCTGCGCTCGCCTTACGACCCGACCCTGCTGCCGAAGACGATGGCGTTTCATGAGCAGCGGCTGAAAGAGACTCCGCACAGTGCGATGGAACTCAACTTCCTGGCGGAAAACTACAATCAGCTCTGCCGTGAAACCGGTGACATCGCCGATACTTTTCGGGCCGAACAGCTGGCACGGCGCTCGCTGAAGGTTCGGAATTATCATAACGATCCGGCCTACTATGCCCTCGCACTCAGCCTTTTTACTCAGCATCGGTTTCGTGAGTCGCTGGCAATCGGGAGATATATGGCCGCGCGGTCCTCGGACGATCTGCAGGCGGCCTATCTTATTGCCGAGAACCAGACCGAACTGGGGGACTATGCGGCTGCGGAAAAGACGCTGCAGGGGGCGCATCCTCATCTCGACGACCCGTTCGGCATGGTGCTGCGGGCGCGCCTGCTGGAGATGAACGGCCAGCCGGCTGCGGCACAAACTCAGCTAGAACGCGCCCGGGATGCGGCGGCGCAGAATATCGACATTCCCCGCGAAAATCTGGCCTGGTTCTGCATGCGCGTTGGGGATCTGCAGGCGGCGCAGGGGCGGGTGGAGCAGGCGGAACAGAGTTATCATGAAGCGCTGGCGCTCTTTCCAAACGATCAGCGCACCCTGACCGCCCTGACACGCCTGTCGGCTGCACGAGGCGACTGGGCGGCGACCCTCTCCTGGGGCCGGCAGGCGGCGAACATCGTGCCCACTCCTGAAGTGGTGGCGCTGCTGGGCGACGCCTGCAAGGCACAGGGCAAAACGCAGGAAGCGGACACGCAGTACGCCCTTCTGGAGACGATGCATCGGCTGGACCGGGCGCAGGGCGGCGTCTACGACCGGCAGCGCGCGCTCTATCTGGCGGATCACGACCGGGGTCTCGACGAAGCGCTGCAGCTGGCGCGGAAAGAGCTGACGGTACGGCATGACCTCTACGCCTACGACACGCTGGCCTGGGCCTGCTGTAAAAAAGGCCTGTACGACGAGGCGGAAAAGGCGATCGATGTGGCCCTTGCGCACAACCATCAGGATGCGAAACTGCTCTATCATGCTGGGATCATCGCGGCGGAACGCGGTGAGAAGCCGAAGGCAAAACAGTATCTGACACAGGCGCTCTCCATCAACGCCTGTTTTCTGCCCTTTGCCCCGACGCAGGCGCGGTCGCTGCTGACGACGCTGGGAGGCTGACTCGAACCCGATGCCACAGCGCCGCCCCTCTCAAATCGCCTGCCTGCCTCGCCTTCGATGGCAGCTCCTGCAGCCGCTTCTGGGCCTCCTGCTCCTCTCCTGCCTGGGAGCCGAGGTGGCCCGCGCGCATCCGATGGGCAACTTCTCGATCAACCACTATGCCCGGTTCGAAGCGCACCCGACGGAACTGCATCTGCGTTATATCCTCGACTTTGCGGAGATCCCGACGGTCACGGAACGCGCGCTGATGCACGCCGACGACAGCGGCCACGTAAGCGAAGCCAACCGAGACGCCTATCTGCGCAGTAAATCCAGTGAGATGCTGGCGGGCCTCTCCCTCAACATCGATGCCAGGCCGACAGCTCCTGTCCTGCAGACCTCCCAATTGGCATTTCAGCCGGGCTCCGGCGGACTTCCTATTCTGCGTGTGATATTAGATACCGTAATCTCCCTGCCTGCTCCTATGCCCGCTTCCGGCTGGCAGGTGGTCTACCAGGACAGCAACTACGCGACCCGCACGGGCTGGAAAGAGATTCTGGCACAGGGCGGAGCGGGGATCGGCCTCACGGCCTCCTCTGTGCCGACAGTCGATGTCAGTCGGGAACTGACCAGCTATCCCACCGATCCCGGCACGGTGCCGCTTCGGCTCACCGAAGCGGCCTTCACGGTGCAGACAGGGAACGGAGCCGCACCGTCTGGTCAGGGCGGCGCTGCCTCTGCAGGCAGCGCCGTCCCACCGACGACGCTAACCCTGCCCTCCCGTGACAGCCGCACCCCGCAGGACGCCTTTACCCAGGCGATCGCCGCGCAGAAGCTGACGGGCGGAGTAGTTGCGGTGGCGCTGGGACTGTCGTTTCTCTTCGGAGCGTTTCATGCCCTGTCGCCGGGGCACGGTAAAACGATGGTGGCGGCCTATCTCGTAGGGACACGGGGAACCGCGAAGCACGCGGTGTTTCTGGGGCTGGTGGTGACGGTGACGCATACGATCGGGGTGTTTGCGCTGGGGCTCGTCACCTTCGTCGCCGCCCGATACATCGTGCCGGAGCGGCTCTATCCCGTGCTGAGCGGGCTGTCCGGACTGGGTATTCTGATCATCGGGCTGGGAATGCTCTGGACGCGGGTCGCCGTGCTGAGACGTGCCCACACAGCAGGCGATGACATGTATGCCGATGACGACGAACGCGAGGCATTTTTCCAGGCTGAAGAGGGCACAGGCGCTCCTCCCCCTGGCGGTTCGAAGGAGGAGCCGCTCTCCCTGCGCACTCTGCTGGTCCTCGGCATCACAGGCGGAATACTGCCGTGTCCATCCGCGCTGGTCGTGATGCTAAGCGCGATCTATCTGCACCGTATCGCATTCGGTATGACCATGATCGTGGCGTTCAGCCTCGGCCTCGCCACCGTGCTGACAATCATCGGAATTCTTGTCGTGCGCGCCCGTGGCTGGCTGGAACGGATGCCCATGACGGGCGCGCTCACGACCCGCCTGCCGATAGTGAGCGCCGCCATTGTCACCGTACTGGGGCTGGTCCTGCTGGTGCGCGCCTGCAATGGCGGCTTCTGACAGGAGTTCTAGGCGCTCTCTTTGTGGAACTGCAGGCTGGCGGAGTTGATGCAGTAGCGCAGGCCGGTAGGCTCAGGGCCGTCCTCGAAGACGTGGCCCAGATGTCCGCCGCAGCGGCTGCAGACTACTTCGGTGCGCTCCATTCCATGGCTTCTATCCACCCGCGCCTCGACATGTCCGGTCTCCAGCGCGTCGTAGAAGCTCGGCCAGCCGCAGCCGGAGTCGAACTTGGTGTTGGAGCGGAAAAGCTCCTGCCCGCAGGCGGCGCAGGTGTAGGTGCCGTCATCCTTCAGGTTCCAGTATTTGCCGGTATAAGGGCGCTCGGTGCCCTGCTCCCGCAGGACGCGATACTGTTCCGGGTTCAGCGTTTCGCGCCATTCGGCATCTGTTTTCGTTATCTTCTCGGGGGCCGTCATCGTTGTTATCTCCCTGTGTTATGGCAGATCTCTCTGCTCTTTTGCAGACGTAGAGAGACAGGCAGGAGTTCCCAATTATGGCGCTTTGACAGGCTTCTTGCTTTCGGGGGTTCCCTCGGATTTGGCGGCAGCAGGCGGAGCAGAATGAACGGGCACCGCAGCGCTGACCTTTTGCAGATAGCCATTCATGAAAAGCACCAGCCCGAGTGCTCCGGCCAGCATGCTGACATACCAGATGGCGCGGCGTTTGGTGAGCGCGGCGATGGCGGACAGGGCGATCGCGACCTGCGTGCAGGTGACGCAGAGCGCGAAGATCTCATGATGCTTCAGCAGCGTCACGGCTTCTTTGGCCTGCTCATCGCGCTGCTTCTCGAACTCCGTGGCGTCGTCCATCCCTTTTTTCTTTTTCTCTTCGTATTTGGCCGACTCCTTCTCCCAGGTTTTCCCGGCATCCGGCAGATGCCCCGGCATCGATGTTAAAATGGCGGCGGTCTGTTTGGCGGAGTTGCTCTTGATGCCTGCCGACTGGTAGTAGTTCCACTGGTCGGATGCCTTCGCCTGAAGCACGATCGATTCGTTTTTCGCGATGAGCGATTCGTTGGCGAGCGAGCCTGCCTGGAGTGCGGCGACCGCGGCAATGACGGCCAGGAAAGCGGTCGTGAGCGAGATATAGCGTGTCCAGGAACTCTCTTTGGCTTCTTTCTCCCGCTCTTCACGCTCCTTGTGCAGCTCCTCTATGGTTTCCTGCAGTTTGTCTGTCTCGATCTCGATCTCTTCGGGCATCGCCGGGTTCTCCTCTTCCATGGCCTTGCATTGGTGGCCCACAGGCCCTGCCGGTATCCTTTCTGCATCCCAGGGCGGCAATCCTGCACACATCGGCTGCCGTTCGGAGGAAAGGATCGGCCAGTCCCCGTTCGTAAGCGGGAGGCTCTTGACAAGCGGGGTGTGAACCTTTATAATCTTTGGCGGGAAAGCCGGGTCTGTTCCGCAGTGAAACCTCCTTTTTGCCTGTAACGACAGGATTTCCCCATACGATGCAGTACGAATGTGCGCCGGGCCGATCTGTGTACCTGGCGATCGAGGAAAGCAGTACCCATTATGTCTATAGATGCCAAATTACTGAGCGACATCCCGCTTTTTGAGGGGCTCAACTCCGGCCAGATCGCCTTTGTCGCCGGGAAAGCCCGCCAGCGCACATATAAGGCGGAAGAGGCGATCCTGCGTCAGGACGATCCCGGCGAGACCCTGTATGTTGTGCTGAAAGGCATCGTCAAAATCTCTATGGTCGGGACGGACGGCAATGAGGTGTTTCTGGCGGTGCTGGCTGCCGGAGAAAACTTTGGGGAACTGAGTCTGATCGATTCGCAGTTCCGCTCGGCCGATGTCGTTACCCAGGAGGAGACGTCCCTCCTCTCCATCGACCGGGCCACATTCGATGAGCTGATCGCGACCGTGCCGCCCTTTTCCATCAACCTGCTGCGTATTCTCGCGCACCGGACTCGCCGCGCCAATGTGCGCATCCACGCGCACTGCACACTGGATGTATTCGGCCTCGTGGCACGGCAGCTGCTGGAGTTTTCGGAGCTCTATGGGCTGGTGCAGCCGGACGACAGCGTACTCATCCCCATTCGGCTGACGCAGGGCGATATCGGGGATCTTGTCGGCGCGTCCCGCGAACGCGTAAATCAGGTGATGGGCCACTTCCGCGAAAAAAAGATGATCTCGGTAGATCCCAAAACGTACCGGATCACGGTGCATAAACCGGCCGAACTGCGCAAGCGCCTCCAGTAGCTTCGATCTTGCGACAAACGTATTCAGGCTCCTCACAACCCCTTGTGAGGAGCCTGAACCACGGGATGCCCTTTGCGGAACGTCAGAGTTCCGACTTGCTGAGTACGTTGCCTGCAGAATCGATGTCGTAGACGATGGGGACGCCGTTGGGAATATTGAGTTCCAGGATCTGCACCTCGTCCAGATTGTCCAGTTTCATCACGATGGCGCGGAGGCTGTTGCCGTGCGCCGAGACGATGATGTTGTGGCCTGCCTTGACTTCCGGCAGGATCTTGTCGTAGAAGTAGGGCAGGGTGCGGGCAGCCGTATCCTTGAGACTTTCGCCGTTGGGCGGCTTGACATCGAAGCTGCGCCGCCACAGTTTGACCTGGGCGTCGCCGAACTTCTCCGCTGTCTGCGCTTTGTCGAGGCCCTGCAGATCGCCGTAGTGCCGCTCGTTGAGGGCCTGATCCTCGCTGGTCGGAAGCCCCTCCTGTCCGGCGGCGCGCAGACAGATGGTCAGGGTGTCGATGGCACGTTTCAGGACGGAGGTGAAAGCCTCGTCCAGGTGGATGCCTGCCAGCCGGATCTTTTTGCCGGCCTCTTCCGCCTCTTTCATCCCGGCTTCCGTAAGCTCGATGTCGACCCAGCCGGTGAAGCGGTTTTCCAGGTTCCAGAGCGACTGCCCGTGTCGCAGCAGTATCAGTTTCGCCAATGCGTTCTCCTTTTCTGTTTAGGGATCAGCCCAAATTCTCCAGCGCGCCCAGGAAATCGGCCAGGGTCAGGGCGCGTGTGATCTCTTTGCCGCCTGCGGGGCTGTCGGCGATACGGATGAGCGCCTGCAGGCCCGCCTCGTTGACGAGGGCGCGGATATCGGCGCCGCTGTAGCCCGCAGTGCGGCTGGCGAGCTCCGCCAGATCGACATCGTCGGCGAGGTGGGCATGGCGTGTGCTGACCGCGAAGAGCTGCCGCCGCGCCTCTTCGTCCGGCATGGGGATCTCGATCTCGCGTGAGAGCCTGCCGCCGCGCCGCACCGCCGGGTCCAGCATGTCCGGCCGGTTGGTCGCGCCGACCAGGAAGACCCTGCTGTTGGCCTGGATGCCGTCCATCTCCTGCAGGAACTGGTTGGTTACCTTGTCGGAATGAATCCCAATGCCGCCCTGCCGGATGGGCAGCAGCGAATCGATCTCATCGATGAAGATGATGGCCGGAGGATTGGCGCGAGCGCGGGCAAACAGGTCGCGGACACGCTTTTCGCTCTCTCCGACATACATCTGGTGAATATCGGCCACGGTGATGGAGACGAAGTTGCACTTCGCCTCGTTCGCCAGAATGCGGGCGATGGTGGTCTTCCCGGTACCGGGAGGGCCTTTGAGCAGAATGCCGGTGGGGGCCTGCACGCCGAGTTCCTTGGCCAGATCGGGGCGCTCCAGCATGAGCTGCATCTGACGCAGTTCGCGCTTGGTCTTGGGGTTCAAAACCAGATCGTCCCAACTCAGCTTGTCGGGCTCGGTCGCCGGGGCTAGGGCAGGGCCTGACCTGTCGGAATGCTCGAACTGGCCGGCATAGGCAGCGTACGTAGGGTTCGAGGGATCGAGCTGAACGGCTTTGCGGGCGGCCTGCTCCGCCTCTCCCTTGCGGTCCAGTGCAAAGAGCGCCTTGCCCAGATAGTGACAGGCGCGGGCATGCTCGGGATCGCGCTCCAGCACGGAGCGCAGGTAGTGGACGGCATCGTTCAGGAACTGGCGATGGGCCTGGAACTTACGTTTGCCGTTGAAGGCGGTCTGCTCGAAGCCGAACACCTGCGCGCCGTAGGCCACGGCTATATCGCCCAGAGAAGGCTTTTCGGATTCGGCATAGTTCCAGAGGCACCAGCCGAGCCGAAAGCGCGCCTCGATGTTTTCGGGGTCCAAGGCGACGGCCTTGCGGAACGCCTCGACTCCGCCGCTCCAGTCATAGACTCGGGCACGCTGCATGCCCCGGTGCAGGGCGTCTTCGGTTGTCTCA
>JAYTGR010000935.1:0-8621 GCA_043733205.1 Chthonomonadaceae bacterium | reverse complement strand
TGCCGGGCGTCTTCCAGACCTACGAGCAGAACCTCGACATCACCAAATATTTCATCGGCTACCTCCTGCACCCGTATGTCTCGTTCTACACCGGGCGCGGCTGCCCTGCCAAGTGTACCTTCTGCCTGTGGCCGCAGACCATCGGCGGCCATGCCTACCGCACCAAGAGCCCGGAATGCGTCGGGCGCGAGATGGACGAAGCCAAGGCGATCTGGGGCGATAAAGTCCGCGAATATATGTTCGACGACGATACGTTCACGATCAACGAGAAACGCGCCATCGAGATCAGCAAGCACATGAAGCGCCTCAACCTGACCTGGAGCTGCAACGCCCGCGCCCATGTCAAGTACGAAACCCTCAAAGAGCTGCGCGACAACGGCCTGCGCCTGCTGCTCGTCGGCTTCGAGTCCGGCAACCAGGAGATTCTGAACCGCATCAAAAAGGGCATCAAGCTCGAGATGGCGCGAGAGTTCATGGCGAACTGCAAGAAACTCGGCATCAAGGTCCACGGCACGTTTATCATCGGCCTGCCCGTCGAAACCCCGAAGACCGTGCAGGAGACCATCGACTTCGCCAAGGAACTCGATCCCCACACCATTCAGGTCTCTATCGCTGCGCCCTATCCCGGCACCGAACTCTACGATCAGGCCGTAGCCAACAACTGGTTCGCTCGCGAAAGTCTCATCTCCGGGTCGGGTATCCAGACATCCACTCTCCAGTACGAGAATATGTCCACCGCGCAGATCGAAGATGCGGTCGAGCGGATGTACCGCTCGTTCTACTTCCGCCCCGGCAAAATCTCCAGCATCGTCGCCGAGATGCTGCAGGATCGCTCGATGATTGTACGCCGTCTGCGCGAAGGCAAGGAGTTCTTCTCCTACCTGCGCGAGCGCAGCGAACAGTCCCGTCAGCGCGGCATCGAAGCCAAAGGCTAAAAATTCATTCGAGGTATTCAGGAATTGACAGAGATTCAAGAACTGTTTGATGTCACCATCATTGGCGGCGGCCCAGTCGGGCTGTTCGGAACGTTTTACGCTGGTATCCGGCAGATGAAAACCAAGCTGATCGACAGTCTGCCGGAACTCGGCGGGCAGCTCAGCGCACTCTATCCAGAAAAGTTCGTCTACGATATGCCCGGCTTCCCCAAGGTGCTGGCACGCGACCTCGCCGCCGAGATGGGTACACAGGGCACGCGTTTCAATCCGACCGTCTGTCTGAGTGAAAAAGTGCTGACCATTCGCTACGAGGACGACGGGACCATCACGCTCACCACCGACAAAGGGGAACACCGTACCAAAACGGTCGTTCTTGCTATCGGTGCGGGCGCCTTCGCTCCCAAACGGCTTGGCACCCCCGGTGTGGAGGAGTTCGAAGGGCGGGGCGTACACTATTTTGTGCAGAATAAGGCCCAGTTCGCGGGGAAAGACCTGCTGATCGTTGGCGGCGGCGATTCCGCTCTGGACTGGTGTATGAACCTGGAGCCTATCGCCGGTAAGATCACCTTGGTCCACCGGCGCGACGTCTTCCGTGCCCATGAGGAGAGCATCGACTGGCTGCTCAACCGCTCCTCGGTACAGGTCCGATTGTGGAATGAACTGCACAGCATCAGCGGCACGGAGCAGATCGAACATGCGGTCGTTCTGAACAACCAGACCAAAGAGACGGAGCAGTTGAAAGTAGATGCTGTTCTGCTCAACCTCGGCTTTTCCGCCGACATCGGCACCGTCAAAGAGTGGAACCTCGACATGGACAAAGGCAGTATTCGAGTCAACGATTTCATGGAGACCAACTTGCCTGGCGTCTATGCGGCAGGTGACATCGCGACCTTCCCAGGCAAACTCAAATTGATCGCGACCGGTGTCGGAGAGATCTGTATTGCCGTTAACTACGCTAAGGTTCGTGTCGAACCGACTGCTAAACCCTTTGGCGGACACAGCACCAGCATGGGCCTTTGATGCAGTTTCATCGAAAAGATGGCAAGCGATGGACTAAAGTCCTTCGCTAGAGGCCTTCGGCCGAAGGTCCGCCTGCGCGGACACAAAGCCGTTGCTTTCCGAAACTTAAGATGACCCTCTGACTGATGTCGCTCCGTACTGCAGTCTTGCGTCCCGAACTCTTCCGAGGGGTTCGGGACGCCTCTCTTTGTGCTTTCGAGAGTACCAGCCATTCCGGGAGACACGATGCGCGATCAATTGAAGCTCTTTTTCACCGCAATGATGTTTCTGACGCGCATTCCCTGCCCGAGCTGGGTGGACCACGCGCCGGACAGTCTGGCGAAGTCGTCGGTCTATTTTCCGCTCGTCGGGGTGCTGGTCGGCGGCATCGGAGCCCTCGTCTATCGTCTGATTGCCTGTGCCTACTCCCCGAACTTTGCGGCCCTGTGCGGCATCGCCGCCACCGTCATCATCACCGGCGCTTTCCACGAGGACGCGTTTGCGGATGTGTGCGACGGCTTTGGAGGCTGGACGCCGCAGCGGCGTCTGGAGATTATGCGCGACAGTCGCGTGGGGTCATTCGGGGTCGCCGGCCTGGTTCTGCTCATCGGAGCGAAGGCGACCCTGCTCGGCGGAATGCCGATCTCCCGCGCGCTGCTGGCCTTTCTCGCCGCCCATGCCGTCGCACGCTGGTCCAGTCTCATCCTCATGTCCCGTTTCGCGTCGGTAACCGATTCGGCCTCTCTTGCCCGCCCTTTCGCTTCCGCGATCACTCCGACGCGCCTGCTCCTCGCCACGCTTCTGGCGGCGGCCACGGCCCTCCTCTGCGGTCCTGCCACAGCCATTGCTCTCTTCGCGGTTACGCTGCTGCTCTGTCAGGGCGCGGGAACGTTTTTCCGCAAATGGGTTGGCGGTATCAGCGGCGACTGCATCGGCGCCGTCAATCAGCTCACCGAACTGCTCTGCTATGCGGTCATCGTCCAGTCTGTCGGCATTGAATCCGCCGCGCACCGTCTGATGCATCTTTAAGCGGGCTCAGCCGCAAGTCTCTGTGCGCTCGAAACAGAGGGAGATCCTGGAATCGGGTATCATAGAGGAGGGTGACCTTTATGGTCAGGTGTGCGTTCGTTGCCGAGAGGAGGAAAGCCATGCATATTCAAGACGTATTTGCCAATCATCGCACAACGGTAAGTTTCGAGTATTTCCCGCCGAAGACCGATGAGGATGCGCAGGAACTGTACGAGACCATCGCGAAGTTGGAAGAACTGCATCCGGCGTTCGTCTCCGTCACCTATGGGGCAGGCGGCTCTACACGGCAGCTTACCCACGATCTGGTCGTGCGCCTGAAAGACCAGACTGCCTGCGATCCGGTGCCCCATCTCACCTCGGTCTGTCACAGCGAGGCGGAGATCCAGAGCATTCTCGAACGGTATGCGCAGCACAACATCTCCAACATTTTAGCCCTGCGCGGCGATCCCCCGCGCTCCCTCCCGAATTACGACCGTGCGAGCGACGCCTTTCAGTACGCGAACCAGCTGGTGAGCTTCATTCGTAAATTCAACGACAGCGGCGCGCATCCCGACCCGCGTGGTTTCGGCATCGGAGTCGCCGGTTTCCCGGAAGGGCATCCCTCGACGCCCAACCGCCTGAAAGAGCTCGACTACCTCAAAGCCAAGATCGACGCGGGCGCGGACTACATCGTCACGCAGCTGTTCTTCGACAACAACGACTTCCTCGATTTCCGCGAGCGGTGCGAGTTGGCGGGCATCCGCGTTCCGATCCTGGCGGGCATCATGCCGATCACCTCTTCGAAAAGTCTGAACCGCACCGCCGAACTCGCACTGGGAGCAAGGTTCCCGGCCAAGCTGCTGCGCGCCCTCAATCGGTGCGGCGGCGACGAAAAATATGTCCGCAAGGTGGGAGTGCAGTGGGCGGCGGAACAGTGCCGCGACCTGCTCGACTGCAGTGTGCGCGGCATACACTTCTATACCCTGAACCGTTCGACCGCCACGCGTGAAGTCTACGCCAGCCTGGGTCTGAAGGATTCTCGCGGCCTGAATGAGTAACCCCATGCCCTTCCTCCAGGTGTGCGATACACCCAATGTCCCCTTGGCGGCCCATCCGGCGACGGCGGAACGGATCCTGCATTCACTGCGCGACGAAAGGAAGGCGGCAGAATGAAGGTACTGGTAGTAGACGATGAAAACCCGATTGTGGAGGCGGTGGCCTACAATCTGCGCAAAGAGGGGTTCCAGGCGCTCACGGCGAGCGACGCGGAGCAGTGCCTCGATATTGCGCGTGCCGAGAAACCGGACCTCATCATTCTGGACGTCATGCTGCCCTCCGCCAGCGGGTTCGATGTCTGCCGCCTGCTCCGCAAACAGAACGATGTGCCGATCATCATGCTGACCGCGCGCGCAGAGGAGACAGACCGCGTGGTGGGCCTGGAACTCGGTGCGGACGACTACATCACCAAACCGTTCAGCATGCGCGAACTGATGGCACGCGTCAAAACCGTTCTGCGCCGCACTCACACGGGCGCGATTTCGACCGAGTCGGTCGTCAAAGTGGGCAACCTGACGGTCGATCCCAACCGTTATGAGGTGACTCTGGGCGAGAAACGCATCGATCTCTCCCCCAAGGAGTTCGATCTGCTGCGGTTTATGGCAACGCATCCCGGCCAGGTTTTTTCGCGCCAGTCGCTTCTGGACCGCGTCTGGGGCGCAGACGCCTATGTGGAAGACCGCACCGTCGATGTGCATATCCGCTGGCTGCGTGAGAAGATCGAAGTCAACGCCTCCCGCCCCGAACGCCTGCTGACCGTGCGCGGCGTCGGCTACAAGTTCCGCTCCGAACTCTGAGAAAGCCCATTATGGAAAACTTGCTGACATCGCTGCAGGAAGAGTATGCGACCGTAGTGGACTGTTGCGAGTCGGGCATCCTCATCCTGAACGGAGCCGATGTCATCGTGCAGGCCAATCTGGCGGCACGGCCCCTCTTCGCCAATTCGCTGAACCGGGTCATCGGGAAAACGCTGCTGCAGGCGACGCAGTCGTCGGAGCTTTCCGAACTGGCGCAGGAGGCCCGCAAAGCGCGTTCGCTCTGCCGCAGCGAGATCCGTCTGCCGGGCGCGGGAGGCGTGATCCTGCGCGTGGCGATCGCGCCGGTCGCGGGGGACGACCCCGACGCTTCCCGCCTGGTGCTGGTCGCCGAGGATGTGACGGAACTGCGCCGCCTGGAGACGATCCGGCGCGACTTCGTAGCGAACGTCTCGCATGAACTCCGCACTCCCCTGGCCTCGATCCGCGCCATGACCGAAACCCTGCAGGATGGCGCGCTTCAGGATCCTTCGGTCGCTTACCATTTCCTCGCCACCATCAACAACGAAGCGCAGCGCCTGACCCGCATCTCCGAAGATCTGCTGATTCTGTCTCAGGCGGAATCGCGCCAGCCGGAAAAGGCGCGCTTCCTGCTCGCCGGCATGATTCAGGAGGCCGTGATACGCTTCCAGCCCCAGGCGGAAAAAGCAGGCATCGATCTGAGCGCCTCCCTCCCCGCCGACCTGGAAGTATGCGCCAACCACGACCAGATCGAGCAGGTCATCGTCAATCTCATCGACAACGCTCTGAAATACACCTCGTCCGGAGGCAAAGCCTGCGTCACAGCAGAGAACGAGGCAAAACATGTCGCTGTCCATGTCTCCGACACCGGCATCGGCATCATGAGCCAGGATCTGCCGCGAATCTTCGAACGCTTCTATCGCGTAGACAAGGCGCGCTCACGTCAGTCCGGCGGCACCGGGCTGGGCCTCTCAATCGTCAAACACATCGTCGAAGCGCATGGCGGTCAGGTGACCGTCAAGAGCGAATATGGCCACGGCTCCACCTTCACCTTCACCCTCCCTCATCCCCAGTAGGAACCAGGGAAGAAGAGAATTGTGAACCTTTTCCTTCCTGCTCGGAACTAATCCATCAAATTACCTGCACGATGCGGGTAGAGGAGACAGAAATACCATGCAGCGACAGAAGCGTGTATGGTGCAGGAGCCCCAGAAACATGAGACACTGAACTCGCCCAGTGGAAGATCAACGTCCCGGCAGCTTCGAAACCTACTTTTACCTACGTCGTCGATTTGAAAGATTAAGGGGAAAGCGGCATTTGCGATTCGGGCTGGAATTTGGTATAATAAGATCTGTAAGGGATGCGGCGTTGAGAGCCGGGTCAGGCGCAGTGGTCGGCTGACGAACCGTGTCAGATCCGGAAGGAAGCATCACTAAGTTTGACCTCCGCGTGCGTTCTTCAACCCGGCTCTGAGCGTCGCATTCAGAAACTACGGAACGAGGGATGAGATTGAAAGCCTGAGCTTTCCCTCATCCCTTCTTCTGCTTCTCGGACCCTTTTTCCTCACCAAGATCATGGCTTACGTCGCCCTCTATCGTAAATATCGCTCGCAGTCTTTCGGAGAACTGATGGGGCAGGAGGCGGTCACCACCACCCTCCAGAACGCCATCCGCTCCGGACGCACCTCCCAGGCCTACCTGTTTTACGGAGCCCGTGGCTGTGGGAAGACCTCGACGGCGCGGCTGCTCGCCCGCGCGCTCAACTGCGAGTCGCAGGACGGCCCGAGCCCGGAGCCGTGCGGCGTCTGCCGGCTCTGCATCAGCATTCGGGACGGTCACTGCATGGACGTGGTCGAAATGGATGCCGCCTCCGAAACCGGCATCGACGACGTCCGCGAAAAGATCATCGAGAACGTCCAGTACGCGCCGGGCGAAGCGCGCCGCAAAGTCTACATCATCGACGAAGTGCATGACCTCTCGGCGAAAGCGTTCGACGCCCTGCTGAAAACGCTGGAAGAGCCGCCCGCCCATGTGGTCTTCATTCTGGCCACGACCGAGTACCACAAGGTTCCGATCACGATCCGCTCCCGGTGTCAGCAGTTCCAGTTCAAGCGGGGAACGCTCAACGATCTGGCGGCTTCGGTCCAGAAAGTGGTGTCGGCAGAGAACTACACGGCGGAGCCGGAGGCAGTCCAGGCGATCGCCCGCGCGGCGGAAGGATCCTGGCGCGACGCGCTCTCCCTCCTGGAACAGGTGCTCGCCTACTCCGAAAACCATGTCACCTCGGCGGCCGTTCAGAAGGCTTTGGGCACGGTTGGGCAGGAGACGCTGGCACGTGTCACCGAGATCCTGGCACGAGGCTGCTGGGACGAGACGCTGACCATCGCCGGAGAACTCATCGACAGCGGCAAAGATGCGCGCCAGCTCCTGACAGCGCTGCAGGGCCATCTGCGCGATCTGATGCTGATTTCGGCTGGAGCCAAACAGGCGGCGGCTCAGGAGTTAGGCCCGGAGCGACTGGCCCTCCTGAGCCCACAGGCGGCGCTGTTCGATCCCCCCACCCTGCTGGCAATGATGAGTGTGCTTGCCGGCGCGGAGCGGGAGATCCGCTTTACCAATCAGCACCGCTGGCTGCTGGAGAGCACCCTGCTGCGCCTGCTGACCGCGCATCAGGGCGCCGGTCTGCCTGCCGCTCTGGACCAGACGGCCGCGCGCGCTGTTCGTCCAGCGTCCCAGCGTCCCTCGGATGCGCCGCTCGCCGCAACGCCTGCGCTGGTGCCGAAACCAGGGCCTCCCGCCGCCAACCATCTCTATATCGACCGCGCCGTGGTCGAACCGGAAGCGGCCGATGAGATCCCAGACAAGGTTATTGTGAGACAGCAGTCTCCTATTTTACCCGTGGCGGAGACTCCCGCACCTGCTTCTGACGTACCGCCGACTCCCAGGGCTGTTACGGCTTCCAGGCAGGAAACTGCTTCCCCCTCCGACGACCGTTTCGCGGAGGGCATGACGGTGGACGTGCTGCAGCGGGCCTGGCCGCGTATTCTCAAAGCCTTTGAAAAATCCCTGCCTGCGGGCCATCCTTTTCTCAAGGATGCCGAAGTCACCGATCTGGAGGGTCGTTTCATCGTGCTTACCTTCCGGGATACGTTCGCGCGGGACCGTATTCAGAACAATGAGAAGGGCCGTCAGCGCGTCGAACAGATCATCAACACGACGCTTAACACGGAGGGTTATCGCGTTCGCTGCATTCTGAGCGGGGGCTCCCCTTCGCCCGGAAGCGGCGGCGGCTCCTCGGTCGGTTCGGCGCCTGCCCCCACAGGCCCTCCGACGACGGCCACGCTGATCGAAGCGCCCATCAGCGCGCCCAGCGCCCCCACGCGCATCGCCGATTTTTCGAGGCCGACCTCGGCTACGCCGCCCTCGAAAAATGTCTCTCCACGTACCGAAGCCTCCAACGACAGCCCCACACACACACCTGCGCCGCCGCCTCGCAAAGCACCCGCTCCGATGCCCGCCCCAGAGACCGGGTTTCTGGAAGACACTCTCGCCGTGTTCGAGGGCAGCACCATCGTCAGCGCCGAACCACTTTAGACGCTGCAGCGTACTACTTTACAGAGACATTACAATACTAAGGAGAACAGACGCATGAGAAGACTTCCTGGTATGCCCGGAGGCATGGGCGACCTTTCCAAACTGATGGAATCGGCGAAGAAGATGCAGGACGACGCCGCGAAACTGCAGAGCGATCTGCCCAATATGCGGATCGAGGCGAACGCCGCTGGCGGCATGGTGACCGTGACCGTCAACGGCCTGGGCCATCTTGTAGGCATTAAGATCAACCCTTC
>JAYTGR010000934.1:0-3156 GCA_043733205.1 Chthonomonadaceae bacterium | reverse complement strand
CCGTCCTATTTCTGCAAACTGATATGACGGCCTTCCGCCGTCCCCGATACAAAGCAGCAGGTGTCTGCCACAGAGCCCGGCGCTCCCCGCACTCCCCTGCGCTTGTCTCTCATGAAGGAGAAATAGACCGATGGAAACCCCACAGGAGCGACTGCTCCGCTATCTCGACGATGCCCATGCCGCAGAGGTCGGTATTGGAGATATGCTGCGCAGCCTGATCGACCGGACCAACAGTATGCAGGCAAAGACCGCCTTTCAGGAGCATCTGGCCGTGACGCAGAACCAGGCACAGCGCCTGGAACAGCGGCTGATCTCGCTTGGCGGCAAAACGTCGGGCGGCAAGGGCATCCTGAACAGCATCATGGGCAAGGTCAGCGAACTGGTGAACGCCGGTCATGACGACTATGACAAGACGACCCAGGATCTTATCAAAGCGTATTCGACGGAATATCTGGAAATCGGCATGTATACCTCGCTGAAGGCTTATGCCGAGCAGCTGGGCGACGCCGAGACTGCCGCTCTTGCGGAGAGGGCTATCGGCGAGGAGAAAGAGGCTGCGGATACGGTCTTCCCGCTCATTGCAGAGACAGCGAAAGCGGCTATCCTGGGCGCCTCGGTTCCTGCCTGACATGCAGCGTTAAAACAGTGTGAAACAGCATCGAAGAGACAAGCCGCGAAGCGCATTAGTGTACTTCGCGGCTTGTCTCTTTGTGTGTCCGCTTTCGCCGCAGTCTGCAGGCCGGAAAGGCAAAACGCAGGGAACGGGCATTCGCCTACAGCCTAGTGAGAGAGGCTCTTATTCGCGGCCGCGAGGCGAGGCCTCACGCCGAGACTCACGCTCCTGGTCGCGTTCCGCAATGGAATCGCGCTTATCGTACAGCTTTTTGCCGCGTGCCAGTGCGATCTCCAGTTTGGCGAAACCACGCTGAAAATAGAGCGAGAGCGGGACGATAGTCAGACCTTTCTGCTCGGTCTGGGTGCGCAGCTCCGCGATCTCCCAGGCGTGCAGCAGCAGCTTCCGCTTCCGCAAGGGCTCGACATTCCAGCGATTGCCAAGCTCGTAGGGATTGATATGCATGTTGTAGAGCCAGCACTCGTTGTTCTCGATTCGGCAGAACGAGTCCTGAAAATTGATGCGGCCCGCCCGCAGCGATTTGACCTCCGTGCCGACCAGCACCAGCCCGGCATCGAACGACTCGTCGATCTCATAGTCGTGCCGTGCCTTTCGGTTGACGGAAACCATTTTTTTGGCGTTGCGGTCAGCCTCGGCAGGCGTCTTGGCCGCGCCCTTGTCCTTCTTCATCGTCTCGCCTCGCTTCAGCAGTGCAGCAGTATACAGGCTGCGCCCGACCCCTGTCAAGTTCGATATCGACCTGCTGCTTGACCACGCCGGAGGGGGTGCAGCTGCGGCAGGAGAGCTTCTGTCCTGAAATCACTGGAACCTCTGGCCCGCATCGAGACTCTGCTGCAGGAGGAGGTTACAGATTGAGCAGGATCTTAACGATGGCGTCGGCGGCGTGGGGCCGGCCGATTCGCAGGGAGTTACAGCGCATACGTTCCAAGTCGCAGGGAGCGCTGAGCAGAGCGCTGACGCGTGTAGTGAGCTCGTCGGGGGCTTCGACACGCAGCGCCGTGCCGTTTTCCATAAGGTAGTCGGCGTTGCTCTCTTCCTGCCCTGGGATGATCAGCGGAGAGTAGATGAGCATGGGGGCGCCGCTGGCAAGCGCCTCGGAGAAAGTTGCCCCGCCCGGTTTGCCGACCAGGAGGTCGCTGGCCCGCATCAGCCCCGCCATCTCATCACGGGGGACCAGTCCCTTCGCCACAAAGCGTACTTTCGTGCAGGGAGCCAGTTCTTCCAGAGTCTGGTTCAGCAGACGGAGGGCGCCTTCATTGCGCCCGCAGACGATGACCGCCTGACAGGGCCGGTCCAGCGCTGCGAGCGCTGCGGTCACTTCGCGCAGCGGTCCGCCGCCGATACCGCCCGATGTCACCAGCAGAGTCGGCAGCGCCGGATCCAGTCCCAGGCGCAGGCGCGCGGCGGCTTGCGACTCCTGCTCTCCAAACAGCGTATCGATCGGAATTCCGGTCGTGGAGACGCGCCCCTTGTACTCCGGGCGGCGGCGTTCCAGCACCTGCCGCGAATAGTCGGTTGGAACGCAGAAATGATCGGAGCGGCCGCCCAGCCAGAGCCGGTGCGGATAGACATCGGTCAAAACGGTGACGATTTTCGGCTTTGCGCCGCGACAGCTGCGGGCGTAGCGGTCCAGACGGGGCAGAGGCAGATAGTGCGGGCAGACCACGAGTTCCGGAGCGTAGGAGTTCAGAAAATCGGTCAGGCGCGAGAACGCCATCAGATCCATTTTGGACTGCAGCGTGTAGAGAGGTGAGCGTCCGTCCGTCAGGCGATAGAGCATTCCCCAGAGCCGCGGAGCACGGCGAACGAGGTTTTCATACCCGCCTCGATACCAGGCGCGACAGGCTGGAGAGACGACATCCAGGATGTCCAGAGTGCGCACTTCCATATCGTGTCGGCGCATCGCCTCTTCCAACGCCGCCGCAGCGGTCACATGCCCGTTCCCTATCGAGGCGGTTAAGATCAGAGTGCGCCTTCGCACCGGTGCGATGTCCGTCTGCCCGGAGAAGTCCAGCGCTGCCGGCTCACCTTCCTGAGCGACGGGTCGTTCCGCCGCAGGAGACGGCGCGAATGCGTCGATTTCGACCACAGCAGCCTCCTCTTCGATACACTTGCCTGGCAGGAAAAGCCGATTACATGGTTTTGGCGCGGAACACGGAGGCGCCATTCGGTACTTTCATTGTACCGTAGATTCCGTGCCCTCGCTATCGTTTCGACGCATAGTGACAGAGCAGAAGCAGTGCCCACCGGCACGGTTCCCGGTTTTGGCGCAGGCCGAATGAAGAGGAGCAGCAACGACCATGCGCATCACGATCGAGATTCGAGGCGCAAGAGAGCATAATCTGAAGAATATCAGCCTGGAGATCCCTCGCGACCAGCTGGTCGTCGTGACCGGAGTCAGCGGTTCGGGGAAGTCCTCGCTGGCCTTCGACACCCTCTATGCCGAAGGGCAGCGGAGGTATATGGAATCGCTCTCTTCCTTTGCCAAACGCTTTGTCGAACAGGTGAGCAAACCGGCAGCA